>NZ_NFLY01000014.1:0-55926 GCF_002161155.1 Massilimicrobiota sp. An105 | reverse complement strand
CTTGACTCTGCTAAAATAGAGGACTATAATATAAATAGAAATAAGGAAAGAGAATAAAAAAGGCATTCCTTACTTCTCATATCAAACATTGTTCATTCTCTAACAATGCTTAGAATTATTCATAAGAGGTGATATATATGTTAATGCCTAGTATTTTTGGAGAAAGTTTATTTGATGACTGGTTTGATGATTTTGACAAGGAATTCTTTGGAAAGAAAAATCCATTGTATGGAAAACATTCAAGAAATGTGATGAAGACAGATGTAAGAGAAACAGAAGGAACATATGAATTGGATGTGGATCTTCCAGGCTTCAAGAAAGAAGATGTGGAATTGTCATTTGACAATGGATATTTGACAATCTCAGCTAAAAAGAGCTTAAATAAAGATGAGAAGAATAAAGAAGGACAATATATCCGACAGGAAAGATATGCAGGAAGCATGAGTCGAAGCTTCTATGTGGGAGAAAGTGTACCACAAAGCGATATCAAGGCTAAATTTGAAGATGGAGTCTTGAGAATATCAATACCAAAACAGGATATGAAAGTCATCGAAAACAACAATACAATTACGATTGAATAAGCAGGGTTAAAACAACCCTGCTTTACATATTCTTAAACAAAATTTTATATAAAATGATAGTAAGCTCATGAAAAAGAGCATATATTAAGGACAGTTATCAGGTTTTCTCTCCACAATAACATTCTTTATACTGATAACCAAGTGGGTTAACCACTTTTTTTTATTGTACAACTACCGCTGTGCCAGATACAGTCACCATTAACATACCATTATCAGCACCTAAAACTTCATAATCAACATCAATTCCTACAATAGCATTTGCACCTTTTTGATAAGCACGTTCTTCTAACTCTTTTAATGCATTTTCTCTAGCTTCTAACAATTCATTTTCATATGTGGCAGATCTTCCACCAAAAAAATTAGATAATCCTGCAGTAAAGTCTTTTATAAAGTTAATACCAGAAATAACCTCACCAAAAACAATACCTTTGTATTCAATAATTTCTTTTCCTTCAACAGAAGGTGTTGTTGTTAAAATCATATAATCGCCTCCTTACTTTTAAAATATCATATTTGTTTGGAAAAGATGTGTATTTTACAGTTAATAAGATTGCCTTTTTGATTATTTTTCGCTAAAATGGAATGGAGTTAAGGAGTGATGAAAAAATGGCATTAACAGCCGGTATTGTAGGACTTCCTAATGTAGGTAAGTCAACATTATTTAATGCAATTACAAATGCACAGGTCGAAGCTGCCAACTACCCATTTGCAACAATTGATCCAAATGTGGGAGTGGTAGAAGTCCCTGACTATCGATTAGATGAATTAACAAAGATTTTTAATCCTAAAAAAACAATTCCAACGACTTTTGAATTTACTGATATAGCAGGTCTTGTTAAAGGGGCAAGTCGTGGAGAAGGACTAGGAAATAAGTTTTTAGCAAATATTCGTGAAACAGATGCGATTTGTGAAGTTGTTCGTTGTTTTAGAGATAAAGACATTACACATGTTGATGGAGATGTTGATCCTGTAAGAGATGTTGAAACAATCAATTTAGAATTGATTTTTGCAGATTTAGAAACAGTTGAAAAACGTATTGGAAAAATTGAAAAGAAAGCAAAATCAGGTGATAAAGAAGCCAAAGCTGAAATGGATGTTTTGACACCATTAAAAGAAACTTTAGAAGCAGGAAAACCAGCAAGAGTGATGACTTTTTCAAAAGAAGATATGGATATTGTCAAACAATACACATTATTAACAATGAAACCATTAATTTATGTGGCTAATCTTGGTGAAGAAGATTTAGAAAATCCTGAAAGTAATCCATATTATGTTGCCTTAAAGGATTATGCAACCAAAGAAAATTGTGATGTTGTTCCTATCTGTGCCAAAATTGAAAGTGAACTTGTCGGACTTGATAAAGAAGAAAAACAAATGTTCTTAGATGATTTAGGTATTGATGAAAGTGGTTTAGATAAATTAATTAAAGAAGCTTATGCTTTATTAGGTTTAAATACTTTCTTTACTGTTGGGGCTGATGAAGTCAGAGCATGGACATTTAAAAAAGGAATGTTAGCTCCAGAAATGGCAGGAATTATTCATACTGATTTCCAAAAAGGATTTATTAAAGCAGAAACATATAGCTATGATGATTTAATTGAATATGGCAGTGAACATGCTTTAAGAGAAGCTGGAAAAATTCGTCAGGAAGGAAAACAATATGTAGGACATGATGGAGATATTATGTTCTTCAAATTTAATGTATAATGAACAAAATAATCAGAAGAATATTGCTTTTTATATGTATTTGTGTTTTTCTATTTTCAGCTTTTCAATTAGGAAAAATCTTTTATAATTATTATACAATTGAAAAAGAAAGTGCAGAATTAGTGACTCAATATGTAAAAGAACCAGAAGAAGAAAAAGAAGATCCATTAAAACGTGTTGTTAATTTTGAAGAACTACAAAATATTAATTCTGATGTGATTGGATGGTTATATATTCCTGATACAAAAATTGATGAACCTATATTAAAAGGTGAAAACAATGATACTTATTTATATACAGATTTATATATGAAATCTAATACAGCAGGAAATGTATTTATTGATGAAATCAATTCTAGAGATTTTAGTGATGATAATACCATCATATATGGTCATAATATGAAAAATGGTTCACGTTTTCATGATTTGAGATATTTTGTTGAAAAAGATTATTTTAATGAACATCAAGATATTTATATCTATTTGCCTGATGGAAGTGTTTATGTTTACCAGGCTGTAGCTTCTACAATTATTGCCGCAACAAGTGATCTGTATCAAAAAGGTATAGATTATGATTCTTATATGAATCAGGTTAAAAGTGAAGCTTCTGTTTACCAAAACGTAAGTGATAAACAGGTGAATATGATTATGTTAAGCACTTGTTATTCAGGGACTGACAATAGATATGTTGTTTATGGACAGTTAAGAGAAAAAGTAAAAAGTGAATAGTTATGAAGAATTATAATCAAGACAAATGGTTATAATTCTTTTTTTATAAAAGACATCTATAAAAAGAGTCATTTTCATCACATGACAGTCATAGAAAGGGTATGCATTATTTTTGGAAAATAATGCAAAATAATAAATTGATTAAATATAAAGAAAACGTTAATAATTTCAAATAGAGTTCATATGATAGAAAGGAAAAGAGGTGTAGTATGCTTACACAATTTCATGAACAGGCACAAAAAGTAATTGTCATAGCTGAAAGTATTGCGTTTGATTTAGGACATAGTCATGTAGGAAGTGAACATCTTTTATTATCATTATTAAAGATGAAAGATATACTTATGACAAAGATGTTAAAATCTTACCATGTTGATGATGAAGTCATATATAAAGATATTGTAAGGTTGTTTGGTGAAAAGGATATTCAACCTTTTTATATGGAATATAGTGATATTGTCAAAAAGATATTAGAAGAAGCTATCCATATCACACGTGAAAGAAAAGAGTCAAAAGTCAGTTTAAATATATTGTGCTTAGCTTTACTTTCACAAAAGGAAAGTGTTGCTGTTGAATTATTAAATAAATATCATGTTTCTTTTGATCAGATTAAAGAAGAACTAAGTCAAACCAGATCATTACTCTATGAATTAGATAAAATTCATGAACTTGTTAATTTTAATGAATTAGTAAAAAAAGAAAATAGATTGATGATAGGGAGAGATCAGGAATTAGAACAACTTTTTTTAACATTATGTAAAAAAGAAAAAAATAATGTTTTATTGATTGGAAAAGCTGGTGTGGGTAAAACGGCGCTTGTTGAAAAATTAGCTTATAAAATCAATCACAAGGAAGTTCCAAAGCTTTTACAAAACAAAGTTATTTATGAACTCAGTTTATCGAGTATTGTTGCAGGGACAAAATATAGAGGAGAATTTGAAGAAAAGTTTAAGAAGATTATTGATAAAGTGATTCAAGCTAAAGATGCTATTTTATTTATTGATGAAATTCATAATTTAATTGGTGCAGGAGGAGCAGAAGGAGCTATTGATGCTTCTAATATTTTAAAGCCTTTTCTAGCTAGAAAAGATTTAACTTTGATTGGGGCAACGACTATCGAAGAATATTATAAATACTTTGAAAAAGATCAAGCTATGAACAGACGTTTTTCCATACTCAAAATAAACGAGAATACAAAAGAAGAAACAAAAGATATTCTTTTAGGTTTAAAACAACAGTATGAAAATTATCATCATATTGATATACCTGATGAACGTATTGACGAAATTATTAGTCTTTGTGATCAATATTTATTATCACGTGTTTTTCCTGATAAAGCTCTAGATGTTTTAGATTTATCATGTGTCAAAGCAACTTTCCAACAAGATCAGACTTTACAGTCACAACATATTGAAAAGGTTATTGAAGAAATTTCAGGAGCAAGTCTTCAATATCATTCTTATCAGGATATTGAAACTTCATTAAATCATCATATTATTGGACAACAGAGGGCTATACATCAACTTATTGAATCTTTAGAGTCCTTAGCACAGTTTCCCCATCCTCATAGACCTAAAGGTGTTTATCTGCTGACAGGGAGCAGTGGCATTGGAAAAACAGAAACAGCTAAATTTTTAGCAGAAACCATGCATAAACATTTTATTAAATTAGATATGTCTGAATATAGTGATACAACGAGTGTCAATAAGATTATTGGTTCATCACCAGGATATGTTGGTTATGACCAGCAATCGACTTTATTTCATGATATGATTTTATATCCTGACAGTATTTTATTATTAGATGAAATAGAAAAAGCCAATCCACAAGTTATGCATTTATTTTTACAAGTCTTTGATGAAGGTGTATTAAAAGATAATCATCATCATATCATTTCATTTAAAGATACCATTATTATCATGACTTCTAATGTCACAAAACAAAATCAATCTATTGTTGGTTTTAAAAAGAAACTTCCTTCATATCAACATTTAGAGTCTTATTTTTCAAAAGAATTCTTAAATCGTATTGATGAAATTATTGAATATCAAACATTACAAAAACAACATCTACAACAAATTTTAAAAAATCAGACACCAATCCCACTTACCGAGAGTATGATGGAAGATATTTTAAAAGATTATGATGTCAATCAAGGAGCAAGAACATTATTAAAACAGATGAAAAAATATCTTGTTTCTAAAAATAGATAATGATAGATACTGAGTGCTATTGATAAAAATAGCACTTTTTTGTAGATTCTTTTATTTTGATGAATGTTTTCATTTATCATTTGATGTGGTATGGTAATGATATGGAAAAGAAAAGAGGAAGATTATGTTAGATAGAAAAGATAGTCAATCCATGCCAACACAGCAAGATATGAGTCAATATATTCATAATCCATTATGGGACTTGTTTTATCAATATATGATAGATCAATACCATATCACACCAAAATGTGAATTTAGTAAATGTAGCTGGGAGTATGGCTGGAATATCAAAATGAAAAAAAGTTAAAAAACGTTATGTACGATTTATCCTAGGGAAAATTATTTTACTGTTATGGTTGTTATTGGAAAGAAAGAGAAAGAAAGTTTTGAACAAATACTACCAACATTACACAGTAACATACAAAATATTTATGCAAATACACAAGAGGGAAATGGACAAAAATGGTTAATGATTGATTTAGAAGATGATAATAAACAATATGAAGATATTAAAAAAATCATCAATATAAAAGCTTGTGGAAAGTAAGAGGTAAAATAAAAATGTTCATTTATGAAGAAAATACATTAAATATTGAAGATATTAAAAAGATAAGAGAAGGTGTACAATGGAGAATGTTGACTGATCATCAATTACAACAGGCTTTAGATATGACAGTTTATAGTATTGTTGTTAAAGATCATGAACATTCTATTGCAATGGGAAGATTAATAGGTGACGGCATTTATTATCTGATTTGTGATGTGGCAGTTCTCCCAGACTATCAGCATCAGGGAATAGGGACAAAAATTATTCAATGTATGATTCAATATGTCCAATCCCATTTAAAAAAAGGTGAACGCTGTTCTCTTCAATTGATTGCCGCAAGAGGAAAAGAGAGTTTTTATGAAAGTTTAGGTTTTTCATTATTGCCTAATGATTTATCAGGACATGGTATGCAGATGTTTATAAAGAAAAAATAATACATATTTAGAAATGGAAAAGAGACTATCTTTTATATAAAATGAATAGGAGGAGGGATAGTATGAATAGAACAGAAATAATGCAAAAAGCTGATGATGTGATCAAAGATCAGAAATTAAGAGAAATGTTTAAAAAATGTTTTATGTCAACTTTAGAAACAAGTTTAAAAGTTGAAGGAGATAAGACTTATATTATTACGGGTGATATTAATGCTATGTGGTTACGTGATTCAAGTTGTCAGGTGAATCATTATTTAAAATTAATGAAAGATGATCAGGATCTACAAAATAAAATCAAAGGATTAATTCGCTCACAAATAGAATATGTTTTATTGGATCCATATGCTAATGCTTTTTTAAATACGGAAGATGTTCCAAGAGAATATCATGATACAACAATTATGAAACCATATGTCTGGGAAAGAAAGTTTGAACTTGATTCATTATGTTATCCAGTCAAACTCGCTTATCAATATTACAAAGAAACAGATGATACGACTATTTTTGATAAACAGTATCTTTATTTTATTCATACGATTTTAGATGTTTTTGAAACTGAACAGTATCATAGTCAGAAATCTTCTTATACTTTTGAAAGAGATATGGCGAAAGTATGGAATTTAAGAAAAACAGAAACATTACAAAATCATGGACATGGATTTGATACAAGATATACAGGAATGGTATGGAGTGCTTTTCGCCCTAGTGATGATGCCTGTGCTTTGAATTACAATATTCCAGGAAATATGTTTTGTAGTGTTATTTTATCTTATTTAGTAGAGATTGTACGTGATCTTTATCAGGATGAACGTCTTGTAGAACGTATTATTGATTTGAAGTTCCAGATTGATTATGGTATTGAATTATTTGGAACATATCTTCATCCCAAATATGGCAAAATTTATGCCTATGAAACAGATGGATATGGAAATCATATTTTAATGGATGATGCTAATGTACCAAGCTTATTATCTTTACCATATTTAGAATATTGTCATGAAGATGACCCGATTTATCAAAATACAAGACGTTTTATTTTAAGTGAAGATAATCCATATTATTATGCAGGAAAAAAAGCCAAAGGCATTGGTTCTCCACATACATGGGAAAACTATATTTGGCCAATTGCATTGACAATGCAAGCTTTAACATCTACCAATCAACAAGAAATTCAGACACTTATTGATATGATTGTGAATAATACAGGTGATACAGGATATTGTCATGAAAGTTTTGATGTCAATGATGATAGTCAATACACAAGACCATGGTTTTGTTGGGCTAATTCATTGTTTGCAGAACTGATTATGAAAGTCTATTTCTAAGAGGTAACAACCTCTTATTTTTTTTGTGGAAATCTGTAAAAATATTACAGGTTTTGTAATTTCTATTTGAAAGTGCTTTCTGTATACTTATTGTTGTTGAGGAGGAAAAAATATGAAATTAATTATGTCATTTTTAGAGAAGTATCTTATGCCACTTTCTGATAAGGTCACTTCAAACAAGTTATTAAATGCGATTAAAGACGCATGTATCTTAACGAGTCCATTTACTGTTGTTGGATCTCTTGCAGGTTTAGTGAGTCAACAAGCTAATTATTGGTTTGGTGAATGGGGAATTCCTTTAGATGGAATCTTAGGAAGTATTATTAACGCTTTTACAAATATTAATACAGTCGCTATGGGTATGACTGGTTTAGTTGTTGTATTGGCTTCATCTTACAATTATTCTAATCAGTTAAGAGCAAATAAAACAGGTGATAAATGTGTTCCATTAGTAGCTTGTATTGTTTCACTTATTGCTTATATCGCAACAATTCCAAATGCTATTGATGTTGGTGATTCAACAATTACAGCATTTCAAATTAATTTCTTCAATTATGAAGGTATGTTTACAGGGATGATTATTGGTTTAGCTTCATCATTCTTATACTATCATTTAGTTAATTCTAAATATACTATTAAATTACCAGGACAAGTTCCACCAATGGTATTAAATTCATTTTTATCAATTATTCCATTTTTTGTCATTATGGTTATTTTCTCAGTTATTAAAGAAGTTGTTGTACTTTGCGGGTATGCTTCATTACAGGCATTAATGACTGAATTTATTATTTCACCATTAAATGGTATTGGTACAGGATTACCAGCTGTTATTTTGGTTATCATTATTATGCAATTATTATGGTTCTTTGGTGTTCATGGATTCTCAATTATGTGGGGATTAATCTCAGTTTTATGGATGCCAATTTTCTATGAACACATTCAAATGTATGTGGAAACAGGTTCATTTGATGGTATTACACAAGTTGCTCCAAATACATTATGTAATGTTTATGCCATGATTGGAGGATCTGGTTCAACATTAGCACTTGTTGTTTTATTACTTATTTTAGGTAAAAAAGGTTCTGCTGAAAGATCTATTGGTAAAGTTGCAATTATTCCAGGATTATTTGGTATCAATGAACCAGTCACTTTTGGTTTACCAATTGTATTAAACCCAATTATGTTCTTACCATTTGTTTTTGTTCCTGTTATTAATGCAATTATTGGTTATTTTGCGACTTCTTGGGGTTGGGTTAACCATTTAGTTGTCTTAAATTCAGGTGTAGAACCTATCTTTGTTAATGCATGGGTATTAGGTGCATTTACAATCAGTCCTGTTATCTTATGTGTTGTATTGTTTATTATTGATTTAATCTTATATTATCCATTTGTCAAATTACAAATTAAACAAAATAGTATTGAAGCCCAGAATGAAGGTGTTGTTCTTGAGTAATATTCATTTTATTCCTCATGTTCATTGGGATAGAGAATGGTTACGTTCAACAGATGCTTCACGTATTAAACTTTGTTATTTCTTTGATCGTTTAATTGATATGTTAGAAAACGATCCACAAATGAAATATTTTACATTCGATGGACAAACTGCTGCTTTAGAAGATTATTTAAGTATTAAACCATTTCAAAAAGAGCGTATTGCAAGATTAGTCAAAGCTCGAAAATTATTTATAGGTCCATGGTATGTGCAACCAGATATGATTATTCCATCAGGAGAAGCATTACTTAGAAATTTAATTATAGGATCTCAATATGCACAGTCATTTGGACATTGCCTCCAAGTTGGATGGGTTCCAGATGCATTTGGTCAAAATAAAATTACGCCTTATCTATTTAAACAAATTGGTATGAAAGGTGTTTATGCATGGCGTGGATTTGATTATGATTGTTTAGAAGATTCATTGTTTTTATGGGAAGGAAACGGCAATACGGTTTTACCGGCTATTCATTTTGCTTTAGGATATGGACATTATCGTGGTTTCCCAGAAGATTATGAAGATGTTAAAAAGGATATGGAAAATTTTATTCCAAAACTTAAAGAACGTTATCAGGATGGCGAAATATTATTTATGTTAGGAAGCGATTATGCTTTCCCTAGACGCCATTCTTCTCAAATGATCAATCGTTTACAAAAAGATGGATATCAATGTCAGATGACAAACCCTGAAGAATATCTTGAAAATATTTTAAAAGCTGCCAAGCAAAATCATCATGAATTAAAAGTCTATAAAGGTGAAGCAAGAAGTGCAACTTTAGGACGTATTCATGCAGGCATTACGTCTACACGTATAGATATAAAAAATGCGATGCGTTATTATGAAACAATCATGGCAAAAGTTGTAGAACCAATGGTCAGTATGACACGTTCACTTGGGGGTCACTGTGATCAGGAATTAATCAATTATTTCTGGAAGATTATCTTTAAAAATCAGTTCCATGATTCTATATATAGTTCTTCGCCAGATAGTATCAATCATACGGTAGAAAATCGTTTATTAAATTTACGACATGGTTTGAATGAACTGATTTGGATGAATTTTAGATTTTTAGCCGAAACAGTGGATTTAAGTGAATTAAATGATCAGGAAGATATTTTGGTATTATTTAATACTTTACCGTATCAAAGACAAGATTTTGCCTTTGTAAGCATGATTGTCAAAGATAAAGATTTTGTATTAAAACGTCATGATGGGACAATTGTTCCTTATCAATTCATGAATGAAACAAAAGAGACATGTCATGATATTGAATACTATAATGGTATGGAAAACTTCCATGACTCAGGAGAAGTATTAGAGGGTACGAAATTTAAAGTTCAATTCAAAATTGACACTTCATTTTTACCACCAATGGGTTATGAAATCTTAAAAGTTTGCTTCAAAGAAAAAACATCTACATCTCTACAAGGAGATGTGAGTGTGATGAATCATGGAGCACAAAATAAATATTTATCAGTAGTGATTGAAGAAGATGGCACTTTAACAGTCACAAATAAACTGACAGGTGAAACTTATCATCATCTTCATACATTACTTGAAAAAGGTGATGATGGTGATGAATATAATTATTCACCATGTATTGATGATCAAGAAATCAGAATTAATGATGTGAAACCAACTATAGAATTGGTAGAATCATCATCCATTGAAGTCAAATATCGTATCACTTTTGATACAGCTGTGCCATCAAAAGTGGTGGACCATCATCGTAGTCAAGAAACAAAACCATTACGTATTATCACGGATGTTTCTTTAAAGGCTCATAGTCAGACAGTTGATTTTGAAACAACTATTGAAAATCATTCTTGTGATCATATTGTCAGAGTTGCTTTTGATGATATCTATACTTCTAAACAAAACTGTAGTCAAGATCAACTTGGAACTATTATCAGAGATAATGTGATTACAAATCAAAAAGGAATAGAAAATGGGGCAACAGAATATGTTTTACCTATCTATGCGATGCAACGCTTTGTGAAATTAAATCATCAAAATGCTATCATGTCATTATTAAGCCAAGGACCTCTTGAATATGAAGTAGAAAATGATCAAAGAATTTGTTTAACACTTTTAAGAAGCGTTGGAAAATTTGGAAAAGCTGATTTACTGATCAGACCAGGAAGATCATCAGGATATCGTATGGATACGCCATCTTCACAATTGTTGGATAAAAAAGTAACGAGTCAATACTCACTTTTCTTTGGTGAAAGTCAACAAATGTCTGATTTGGTTCGTACAGCTGAAATATTAAATACACCAGTTCAAACACGTTATCTTAATGATATCAGCCGTCAAAAAAATAAAGGATTAAAATGGCAATATGAAGATATAAAATTAGATACAAGAGTTGAACTGATGGCTTATAAGAAAGCTGAATGTGGTCAAGCGTCAGTCATCCGTATTCTTAATAATCGTGATGAAGATATTGAAAATGTTGTTTTATATATTCCAGCAGATAAAAAATGTTATCTTGGGGATGCATTAGAAGAAAAACAAGAAGAACTTGAAAATCAAGATGGAAAAATTTATATCAAAAGCATGATGTCAAATACTTTTGTAACTGTTATAATAGAGTAGATTTTCTACTCTATTTTCATATGAAAGGATTGATTGTTTATGAGTCTCATTAAAAATTTTCAAGAATATGGAAATCATTTAACTGAACTAGAAGTGGAATGTTTTCATAAACTTTTGAGTTTTCAGGATTTACAGCCAAATTTAACAATATCTTCATTATCTGAGGCTTTAAATGTATCCACAACAACTATTTTTAGAATGGTGAAAAAATTAAACTATAAAACATTTATGGATTTTCGCTATGATCTTTTATACCATCGTAGAGATGAATATGAATATACATCTAGATGTGATAATGTTTGTGATACTATTGAAAAAGAAATCAAAGATACAATGTCTATGTTAAGACATTTAGATATTGGAAAAGCTATTGAAAGTATAGTACAGGCTAAAAATGTTCTTGTTTGTTCCTCTGGGATGAATAAATATGTTGCGAAGATATTGGCAGTAAAACTGAGTTTATTTGGAATCAGAACAATATATCCAGATGATAATTGGTTTTTATATTTAGAAGCGAATCATTTAACTTCTAAAGATTTTGTCATTGTGATTTCACGTGGTGGGGAAACAAAAGATATTATTGACGTTATGAAAACTGCTAAAATGAATGGATGTCAAATATTATTAATTTCAGAA
Organism: Massilimicrobiota sp. An105; assembly: GCF_002161155.1. Lineage (NCBI taxonomy): Bacteria > Bacillati > Bacillota > Erysipelotrichia > Erysipelotrichales > Erysipelotrichaceae > Massiliimicrobium > Massilimicrobiota sp. An105. The sequence goes on along the minus strand of NZ_NFLY01000014.1, from coordinate 43,667 downwards.
AAAATAAATTCAACGATGTCAAAACTATCTGATTATACTGTGAATGTATCAGTATCAAAAGATGAAGGATATGATATTGATTCACGTTTACATATGCATTTGGCTATTGAATATTTACTTAGAGAATTAGTGAATCAACATTTATATAGTAAAAAATATTTATAAATAAAAAATGAGGAAAGAAAATGGTAGAAAATATAATTAAACAAATGACTTTAAAGGAAAAAGTTGGTCAATTAAACCAGCATTTATATGGTTGGCAATGTTATCAGAAGGTAGGAGACCATTATGAATTAACAGATTTATTTAAAAAACACGTTAAAGAATATGGAGGCGTTGGTGCGATTTATGGAATTATGAGAGCTGATGCCTGGTCACAGATTGATGAACATAATGGGATTACACGCCAAGAAAGTTATCAGGTTATTCAAATGATTCAGGATTATATCAAGAAACATTCGCGTTTTCAAATACCAGCCTTGATTACAGAAGAATGTGTTCATGGTCATATGGCATTACAAAGTCCTGTTTATCCTACGCAACTAGCGATGGGGATGACCTGGAATCCTTTGTTGATGGAAAAAATTGCACAGAATGTCAGTCAGGAATTAGCCGCCAAAGGTGGAAATCTTGCTTTATTTACTGGTTTTGATGTATTAAGAGATCCACGTTGGGGAAGAAGTGAAGAATGTTTTAGTGAGGATGCGTATCTGACTTCACAAATGATTCAAAGTGCTGTGCAGGGATTTGAAAAAGATCAAAATGGAGTCAGCGTTGTTGTCAAACACTTATGTGCTCAAGGAGCCTGTGAAGGTGGACATAATTCGGATGCAGCTAAGATTGGTCCAAGAGAATTAAGAGATATTCATTTGCCACCAGTCAAGGCAGCAGTCAAAGCAGGTGCAAGAGCTGTTATGGCAGCTTATAATGAAATAGATGGAATTCCCTGTCATATTCATAAAAATCTTCTTCATCATATTTTAAGAAAAGAGTATGGTTTTGATGGCATTGTCATGGCTGATGGATGTGCTTTAGATAGACTGTTATTATTAAATGACAATCCTTTACAAATGGGAAGTCTGGCTTTAAAAGCAGGTGTTGACTTGAGTTTATGGGATCAGGTTTATACCAAACTTGATGAAGCTGTTAAACAAGGCTATGTCACTGAAGAAGAATTAGATATAGCGGTTGAAAGAATTTTAAGACTCAAAGAAAAGTTAGGTCTTTTTGAACCTTCACAAAATATACCATTGCCTCAATGTGATGAATTATTGTTGCAAAGTGCAAGAGAATGTCAAGTGTTATTAAAAAATGATGATCATATTTTACCATTAAAGAAAACACAAAAAATTGCTGTGATTGGACCTAATGCCCATCACTATCTCCATCAATTGGGTGATTATACAGCTTATCAAAATCCTCAAGACATTGTGACTGTTTATCAGGGAATCTGTAAAAAAGCTTCACAAGTCAGCTATGCATTAGGATGTACAACAAGAAAGAAACAATTTGAAAATTTAGATGAAACATTAAAGATTGCAAAAGAGGCAGATGTTGTTGTGTTGGTTTTAGGTGGTAATAGTACGCGTTTATATCAAAATGCTTTTGAAAATAATGGCGCATTAAGAATTCAAGATGAAAATGAAATGAATTGTGGAGAAAATATTGATTTAGCAAGTCTTGAATTAGAAGGATATCAAAATCAATTATTAAAAGAGATTCATCGTGTGAATCCAAATATTGTCACAGTCTTGATTCAAGGAAGAGTTCATGTGATCAATGATGTCATGCGTTATTCTCAAGCGGTTGTGGCTAGTTTTTATCCTGGTTCAAGAGGTGGAGATGGAATCGCTGATGTGCTATTTGGAGATTACAATCCTAGTGGACATTTGAGTGTTTCTATTCCACGTCATGTAGGGGCATTGCCATGTTATTATAATCATAAGCATAACGGAGCACAAAAAGATTATATAGATTTACCATCTGGTCCATTGCTTCCATTTGGTTATGGACTGAGTTATACAACATTTGAATATCAAAATATATCTTTACCTCAAAAGATTTCCATTCAGGAATTAAAAGAAAAAGGACTCACTATTACTTTAGATGTCCATAATACAGGTCAAAGAGATGGAGAAGATGTGGTTCAGATTTATATCAAGCATTTACAATCAAGCATTGTTTCTAGAGTGCTGGAATTAAAAGGATTCCAGAAAGTATATGTTCCTCATCATGCTGTTCAGACAGTCAGTATCACATTGAGTTATGATGATCTGGCAATATGGAATATAGATATGGAACATATTGTAGAAACAGGACGTTTGGCTGTTTGTGTCGGTCAAGATTCACAAAATTATAAGGAATATAGTGTCTGTATTGAAGAAAGCTGCTAAGGTGGCTTTTTTTGATAAATTAGGGTAAATATGGTATGATAAATGCAGTTTATAGAGAGAAAAGAGGAAGAACAATGTATAGTGTCATTATTTTATGTGCTGGACAGGGGAAAAGAACAGGATTGAATTATAATAAAATGTTATATTCATTTCGTGGTAAGACAGTCTATGAAATGACTTTAGAAACTTTTATCAATGATACACGCTGTCAACAGATTATTGTTGTGACAAGACCTGAAGAAAGAAAAGAATTTCAACAATTATTAAGTGATGAACGCATAGAGTTTGTTGATGGGGGAAAAGAAAGACAGGATAGTGTATTTGCAGGTTTACAACATGTGACATATGAAAATGTTTTGATTCATGATGGAGCCAGACCTTATTTAAAAAAACAACAGATTGATGATCTGTTAACATGTCTAGAAGAACATCCAGCATGTTTATTAATGGTACCTTGTAAAGACACAATTAAAAGAGTGATTGATGGTGTTGTCGAAGAAACACTTAATCGACAAGAATTAATGCAGGCACAGACACCACAGGCTTTTCATACCAAACTGATTTTAGATGCTTACACAAAAGCGATACAACAGCACTATTTGGCTACTGATGATGCTCAAATGGTAGAACATTTTACTGATGAAAAAGTTTATTTTGTTTTAGGGGATTATGAAAATAAAAAAATTACAACAAAAGAGGATTTAAAATAAAACTTCTGAATATAATCAATGGGGTGGTCTTTTGAAAAAGAAAAAACACAGTTTACTTGTTATTATAATATTATTATGTATCTGTTTGACTATTTACTTCTTTATGCCACATCCACCATGTTCATTATCTTCTTTTGACAAAAGAGCTGTCTGGTTTGCGTATGGAGATTTAGAACAGTTTTCTTATGAATCAAAGGAAAGCTTTGAAGAAGATTTTTCACAAGCTATTGAAAATATAAAAGATTATAAAATCAATACTGTTATTGTTCAGGTGCGTGCTTTTAGTGATGCTTTATATGCATCAGATTTGTTTCCTCTTTCAAGAGTGATTACACATCAGGAATCATTATCATTTGATCCATTAGAAGTGATGATTGACATTGCTCATCAACAAGGTATGTCCATTGAAGCATGGATTAATCCCTATAGAGTCTCTTTAAATCAAGCAAGCTTTGAACAATTTTTAAATCATTCACCGCACCGTGACTGGTTGGAAGATGCAACTCAAACAATTGGTTATGCCACATATCAATATATTTTAAATCCTGCCAGTCAGTCAGTGAGAGATTATATTGTTGATGGAGTGAAAGAAGTTGTGGAAAACTATGATGTTGATGGTATACATTTTGATGATTATTTTTATGTATCAGGAACACATGATGGCACAACGGCCAATCAACGTATGGATTATGTTAATATGCTCATACAGGATGTTTATCAGACAATTAAAGAGACTGATGAAAATGTTGTATTTGGCATCAGTCCTCAAGGCAATTATGAAAATTGTTTAAATGATGGGGCTGATATTGATACATGGTTAGGGGAAGAAGGCTATATTGATTATTTAATGCCTCAGATATATTGGAGTGATCAGTATGGTGAAAATAAAAAAACAACAATGTTTACTGATCGATGTGAGCAGTTTGCGAAAATACCAAGACATCAAAGTGTTATATTATATGCTGGATTAGCGCTTTATCGTGCTGGCGGGGCTGTTGATGAGGATTATGGATGGCAGGAAAACTCTCGTAATATTGCTTCACAAGTTCAAATTTTATATGAAAATGGATATAAAGGGTTTAGTTTATTTCGATATGATTCATTCCTGAAAGAATCATCAGTACAGGAATTAAATGAATTATTAAGGCAACATGCATAAAAAAGGATGCGACCAATCGACTTATATAGTCTATTGGATGACATCCTTTTTTGTTTTTGTATGGATTGTTTGTGTCAATTGATAACTTTCATCTATATATTTGAAAATATCTTCATCAGATAATGTTCCATCTAAGATAATAGAAATCCATTTCTTTTTATTCATATGATAAGCTTTATAAAAACCATTTTCTTGAAGTAGTTGTAAAATATGTTCTTCTTTTAATTTTAAATTGATGATTTCTACATCCCCGTTCTCAGAAGTGATTTTATTTTTATTGATGTTCATCATTAAAGCATACCATTTTTGGTTGTTGTGATGTCTAAAAACGCCATAGTGAGGATCACTCGTCCATGGAAAATCAGGATAATCATGGTATGTTTTTATTATGTAATCAGCAATTCTATTGGCTTGAGGATATATAAAATATTGCGGTGTAGTACATTTGTCTTTGATATCATTTAAAATCTTTTCATATTCTTGACGTATTTTTGTGATAAATTCACCAGTTTGCGCTTTGATACGAAAATTGATATATTCTTCATGAAAAGCTAAATCAATCATTTTTCCATGAATATCTTCATCAGTATTGATAGTAATGACTACTTGAAAGCTATTATCTAAAATATTTTGAATATAAACATATTGATGACATTCTTTTTGAAAGCCATAGGCTATCAGTTTATTAAAATCAATTTTTGTTCTTTGAAATATATCTTGTTCTAAACTCAAGATGAATCACCTCATTATAGAGAATTTAAGAATTCTTGCCATTGATCTTCATGATCAACAAAATATTTCGGACAGATTTTACCAGTAATATCATAATGTCTAATCACATCTTGACTTTGTAAGTGATAGGAGTCCATTAAAGCATGCACGAGTTTTTGTAATGACTGGTAAGTTGCATCATTAAACTGTCCGCTTTCATCAGGATGGCAGCATTCAATAGAAATGGTATCTTTATTACGATTGTTAGAAGCATAAGCGACTTCATTCAAAGGAATACATTGAATGATTTCTCCTTCTAATCCAATGATAAAATGGCTAGATACAGAAGTCGTTCTGGTTATTTTCAGATTTTCAAAATAATCTCTGTTATTTTGAGCAGTGGAACCAGGATTGGCAGTATAGTGAATCACAATACCATTAACTCTTGGTAATGTTTTTCCACTTCGCGAATTGGGATTAACCGTTAAAAATTGATGTTGTATAGATAAGCCATCAACCTGATATTCTTCAATATCATTATGATGACGTGAAGACAGATAAATTGTTCCTATGCCAATGATCAGTAAATTCACAAGCATACAAATCATAGGCTTTTTATTGATTCTTTTTTTCTTTGCCATAAGATCACCTCGCTTTTACATTATGTCATGATAGCATTGAAAATGTATAAATAATTTCTTAATATTTTATAAATTGATGTGGATATCAACTATTATATCATGATTGTTGATTTGAGAATATCAAATAATTATTGTATTGTAAAAAGTATTGATTTTATGAGGTTTTTATATATGTCTGGATTGACAAAAGGGCGTATATGTGGTATATTACGTGAGCATGTAATAAATTTACTGCCTGTCTATATTTAAGATATAGACCATTAGACCATAGGAGGAGGTAAAAAGATGAATAAGTACGAAATCATGTTTATTGTAAAACCTGATGTTGAAGAAGAAACAAGAAATGCATTAATCGAAAACTTCAAAAACATTTTAACAAATGGTGAAGGAACTGTAGATAATGTTAACGAATGGGGATTACGTGATTTTGCTTATGAAATTCAGGATTACAAAAAAGGATATTATGTTGTCGTAGATACAACAACTACTCCTGAAAATATTTCTGAATTTGAACGTATTTCACGTATCAATGCAAACGTTATCCGTCATATGACTCTTAGAAGATCTAAATAAGAAGGTGAATTCTGATGATTAATCGTGTTGTATTAGTTGGAAGAATGACGAGAGATCCTGAGTTAAGAAGAACAAATAGTGGTGCTGCAGTTACAAGCTTTACTTTAGCATTAAATCGTAACTATAATTCAGCAGATGGACAACAGGCTGATTATATCAATTGTGTTGTTTGGAATAAAGTTGCTGAAAATGTAGAAAGATATTGTTCAAAGGGTTCATTGGTAGGTGTCGAAGGAAGACTTCGTTCACGTAGCTATGATAATGCTCAGGGACAAAAAGTGTATGTTGTTGAAGTTGTTTGTGATAGTGTACAGTTCTTAGAAACAAGAGCTGCTAGAGAAAGAGCACAGCAACAACAACCACAAGTATCACAAGATAACTTCTATGATATGAAAACAGTAGAATTAGAAAAGGATTTTGATAATTCTTTTGATTCATTTGATATCATGGAAGATGATATTCAATTTTAAGGAGGAAAAGGTTTATGGCATTCAAAAGACAAAGACCAAGAAAAAAAGTTTGCTATTTTACAAAAAACAAGATTGATTACATCGATTACAAAGATGTTGAATTATTAAAAAGATTTGTTTCTGCTAACGGTAAAATCATTCCTAGACGTGTAACTGGAACAAGTGCTAAATATCAAAGACAATTAGCAGTTGCTATTAAACGTGCTAGACAAATGGCTTTATTACCATACGTTGGTGAATAGAAAGAAAAAAAGCCCATATAATCAGGGAATTTTGAAGTTAAAATGTAAGCTGGTGGCAAACTGGTGGCACTTTTAAAGTGATTTTTAACTTAATATGATATGTTTTTTTAGAAACTACGGAAGCTATTTCGTAGTTTTTTTGTTGTTTCTTACACCATTACCTCAATATGTCGTAGGAAAGGACTTATTTTGTTATCGGAGCGTATAAAGTCAGCTTGAAACTTTATATAACATATGTGATCATAGATGGGAATTTATACTATGATAAATGACAATATTATGTCGATATGGATGAATATAAGAAATATCATCAATAAAGAAGATTTTTTCATGAAAAAAGGAGTCCAGATTGTCTGGCTTCCTTTTTAGAACAAATCAGAATGTGTACCTGTTCTAACCAATGCAAGTGTCAATTCACCTTTTTCTATTCTATAAATGAGAAGCCAATCAGGCTCAATATGGCATTCTCTAAAGTTTCTATAATTGCCTGTCAATTCGTGGTCACGATATTTTTCATCAAGTGGACGCTGATTAGCCAGTTCATTAACAACGTATTTCAGCTTTTCCAAATCTTTTCCACGTTTCTTCATCAGCTTATAGTCTTTTTTGAAGGTATGATGATACCTGATTTTAAGCATCTAAATCATCGAATAATTCATCCACAGTATCAAATGATTTGCTGAGATTCTGATTGTTTGCTGTTTCATCAAGAATCTTAAGAGTATCACTGTTATATAGAGAAACATCAAAAGGTATTCTGCGTTCTCTACACATTTTTTTAATAAAGATTGTCAATGCAGTCGTTGGATTCAAACCTAGTTCTTCACATATCTTTTCGAAATCTTTCTTGACTGAATCATTGATTCTGAAGCTCATCTGTGCCATGTTTCATTCGCCTCCTTCTCTCACCATCATTATATCAAAATGTAATTCGTTGTCAATACATTGAACTACATTGATAGTATACGCAGTTTCAACCATTTTATGCACTATCTCATATCACTATTCATTATGGTAGTATATCTTTAATTGTTTATATACATGATTCATTTATTTTTGTTATAGTTTAAATAATTATGTTATAAATTGGTCTATGAAATAAAATTTTTATATAAACAAAGATATATTTATGGATGAATGAAAGAATGTTTGTAAAATAAAAGTAATCATATATTGATGCGTAATGAGATTGAAGAGAAGCTATAACAAAATAAATATGATAGCTAAATATAAAAAAGTGAAGAAAATCAGTACAAAATACTGCACATAAAGAATATATTACGAATAATCAAGAAGCATTATACTGGGCATTAAAGACAGGGATATCAGAAGCTTTTAGACCTTCATCAAAACAAAGAAGTACTGATGAATGTGCTAATTCTGGATTTGGGCTTTATATGGTTAGTGAAATATGTAAAAAATTAAACGGAAGCTTTTGTGTCATAAGTGGTGAAAATTATCTACTTGTAGATAATCAAGGCACTGAAACAGGCGAAACATCATTTCATGGGACAACTATTAGAATTTGTATATCTTCTAAGGAAATATCTAATGCTCAAAAGATTATTTCAGAAATTTGTTCACAAGGAGAAAATGAAGCCAAAACAATGAGAACAGCTTTTCAAACTGCATCAACTCCATCTAAAGGATTAATAGAACATTTGAAATATAAAAAGTAAATCATTTCAAAACTATGATGAAAATGACAGTATTTATTTCATCACGATAAATATCTATTAGAATCTATACCTGTATGAACTAGCATAAGGGTTAGTTCTTTTTTTATAAAAAGACAGTCAGGTTTGATATAACATTCTCAATAATCTTTACAATAGTTAGTTGATAATCACGATATTTTTATCTCTTTATATTGTAGGTATTTAAAATTGAAATTGAACGATATTTTTATATGGACTATGCGTAAATAGAATAACAGTATTAAATTTTGATATTGTACTTTTCTCAAAGAATTTCTTAAAATATATGTAGAGAAATAGAAATGAGGTGTCAAAGTGGGATATTTAACTTTAAATAACAACATGAAACTACCAAAACTAGGTTTTGGAACAATTAATCAATCAGGAGATCAAATCATTGATAATGTAAGCTTTGCATTAAATCATGGCTATCAGCTTATTGATACAGCGAATAGATATGGTAATGAAGTTGAAGTTGGATTAGGATTAAAAAAATCTGGTAAAAAACGTGAAGACTATTTTATAGAAACAAAGTTAGGTCCAACATTATATGAAGATGATCATGCGATTGATGAGACTTTAAAAAGATTAGGTGTGGATTATATTGATGTTATGTTATTGCATCATCCTGTGAATAATTATATCTATGCTTATAAAATGCTAGAAAAAGCATATAAAGAAGGAAAAATTAAAGCTATTGGAATTTCTAACTTTCCAGTAGAAAAAATCCAGGAAATATTAGACCAATGTGAAATTGTACCAGCACTTATGCAGGTTGAATGTCATCCTTATTATCCAGCTGAAGCTGTGAAAGAGTTTTGTGATCAACACAATATAGCTTTACAGTCATGGTATCCTTTAGGCCATGGAAATACAGATATGTTGAATGATGAAGTTTTTGTTGATTTAGCAGACAAATATCAGAAAACACCAGTTCAAATCATTTTAAGATGGCATACACAAATGGGATTTGGATTAGTGCCTGGAAGTCGCTCACAGGAACATATCAAAGATAATGCAGATATTTTTGACTTTACTTTAACTAATGAGGATATGGCTCATATTGCGCAAGTGAATAAGCATGAGCCATTCTATAAAGTCACTCCAGAATCACTCCAAATGTTAGCAACAACAAAATGTCATTTTGAAGAATAGAGGTGGAAGCAATGGAATATGTCACATTAACAAACGGATTAAAAATGCCAATGGTAGGCTTTGGTGTTTTTAGAGTTCCTGATAAAAAAGAATGTCAGGAATCAGTATATCAGGCCATTAAAACAGGATATCGTTTAATAGATACTGCGGCTTCTTATACAAATGAAGATGCAGTAGGACAAGCTGTCAGACAGGCTATTGATGAAGGTATTTGTCAACGAGAAGATTTGTTTATTACTTCTAAATTATGGGTTCAGGATATGAAAAACTATGATGCAGCCCGTTATGGAATTGATGCTTCATTAAAAAAGAGTGGTTTAGAATATATTGATTTATATTTATTGCATCAGGCCATGGGAGATTATTTTTCAGCATGGAGAGCTATGGAAGATGCCTATAAAGAAGGAAAGTTAAAAGCTATTGGTGTTTCTAATTTTTATCCTCATGTTTTAACCAATTTCTGTGAAACAGTCAAAATCAAACCAATGGTTAACCAAGTTGAATTACATCCTTACTTTACACAGGAACAGGCTTTAGAAACAATGAAACAGTATGATGTCATTCCTGAAGCTTGGGCACCACTGGGTGGAGGAAGGTATAATCCATTTGAAGATGAAATGCTATTAGGGATTGCAAAAAAATATCAAAAATCTGTTGGACAGGTATTACTCAGATGGAATGTTCAAAGAGGTGTTGTTGTGATTCCTAAATCAACACATATTGAAAGAATTATTGAAAATATTGATATTTTTGATTTCCAATTAAATGAAGATGAAATGAATCAGATTGCATCATTAGACATGGGATATTCAGGTTCTAGAACAAAACATTTTGATCCAGAATTTGTCAAAACTGTACTTGATAGAAAAATACATGATTAAAAAGTATAATATCAACAAAAGAGTTTATAAATACTTCAATTGTTATTTATAAACTCTTTTATCATAAAATAAATAATGAAAAGTATCAGTTTGATATGATGAAAAGGAAATAGAAATATTGAAAAAATGAAATCGTGAATAAAATATATTGAGATGATCTTAAATATGATTGACTTCTTTCTTTAATAATTCTAGAAATGTTTCTGCTTGTTTGGAAAAAACATGATATTTTTTCCAGGCTATGTGAATACCATCTTCAAGTCGTGGTAAGAGAGGTCTAAAACAGAGAGTGCTCTTTTCATCAAGATGAATAATATTTTCAAAAGTTAAGGCATATCCTCCACCTTCTTCAACGAGCAAAGCAGAATTGTTGATAAGATTATAAGTGACTTTAATATTCAATTTTCTTTCATTACCACCAATCCATCCTGCCAACTCATTTTTGACTATATTTTGATCTGATAAGATAATAGGTTTATCTTTTAATAATTGTGGTGTAATCGCTTCGTATTTAGCGAGGGGATCGTCTTTTTTCATGAGAACGCCCATAGTTTCTTTGCCTGGTAAAGTAAAATAATCATATTGAGAAAGGTTAACTGGGTCAAAAAAGATACCAAAATCTAATAAGCCACTATCCAATTTATCAGCGACATCTTGCGCATTACCGCTGAAGATGTGAAAATGCACTTGAGGATATATTTTTTGCATAGAGGCAATCACCCTCATAACCAAACGCATAGAAGCACTCTCGCCTCCACCAATATAAATATCACCTGAAAGATCATCTTGTTCTTTTGATAATTCACGTTCAGCTTTTTGTGTCAGATTGATAATTTCTTGAGCATATTGTTTTAATAAAATGCCATCTTTGGTCAATGTGATTTTTCGATTACCGCGAATAAATAATTGTTTTTGAAATTCATCTTCCAATTCTTTCATTTGCCTTGAAAGCGTTGGTTGTGTAATATGGAGAACTTCTGCTGCTCTAGAAATACTTTCTTCTCGAGCGATTGTTAAAAAATATTGTAAGACTCTTATTTCCATCATTGATCACCTATTATCATTATATCTTGTTTTCCTATGCTTAACAAGTATAGGAAGAAATAAAATATAAGTATTTGATATATGAAAAAATGATTTATATAATGTTGGTAAATAGAAAGGAGAGAAGAAATGGCTGCATTATCAACATTATTTCCCGTATTTTTTATGATTGGATTGGGAGCTTTGGCTCGAATGAAAAAATGGATTACGCCTGAACAGAAAGATGGCGCAAATCATATAGTTTTTAATATTCTGTTTCCTATTATGATTTTTAATGTTTTATTAACTGCAAAAATAGAATCATCATTGATATGGATTATTCTTTATGTTTTTATTGCTTTTATATTGACGATGGTTATTGGAAAATTATTAAGTGGATTGACTGGTAAAAAATTTGCTCATATTTCACCATATTTATTAACAACAACAGAAGGTGGTAATGTGGCTTTACCATTATATACATCTATTGTAGGATTGGGCTATGCCAGTAATACTGTTATTTTTGATATTGCTGGAAGTTTTATAGCTTTTATTGTGATGCCTATTATGGTTGCAAAAACAACTGCTGGTCATACAAGCGTAAAAGAATTATGTAAAACAATATTGACAAATTCGTTTGTTATAGCAGTCTGTTTAGCTTTAATTTTGAACTTAACAGGTTTTTACACGTATCTCAGTCATACATCATTTATTGATGTTTATACGAATACAATGACACAGGCAACTGCACCAATTGTGGGTATGATCTTATTGATTATAGGCTACAATTTAAAAATCAAAAAAGAAACACTGCCATCTCTTATGAAATTGCTTATCGTTCGATTTGTATTATTTGCAGGAATCATTGCTGGGTTCTTTATCTTATTCCCTCACATGATGGCAGATAAAATATATATGATTGCAGTATTGATTTATTTTATGAGTCCAACTGGTTTTGCGGTACCAATGTTAATATCACCACTTAATCAATCAGAAGAGGATGCTGATTTTCAATCTGCTTTTATCTCACTATATATGGTGATTACATTAGTTGTTTATACACTGATTGTTGTATTTATATATTAGTTATTGAAAAGAGTCTGATGAGTCATTTGACTCTTTTTTTTGTTGAAAGGTAAATCAACGTGAAAAAGGGATATTGTATGTTCAAATAAAACATAGTGAAAAAGTTTTGTATAAAGAAAAAACCCACTGAGGGGTTTTGAATGAGGTTGTTTAAAATTATGATTTTCTCCAGTTATTTGAAAAAGTTTGATGTTGTGTTTCTACAATACCTCTATGTCCATGGATTTCGCATTGATCTAATGCTCTCTGTAAATCATTGAATTCTTCATCAGTTAATTCCACATTCCATGCACCTAAGTTTTCAATAATTCTTTCCTGATTTTTAGAACCTGGAATGGGCACAACATTTGGATATTTCTTCAACATCCAAGCTAGAGAAATCTGGGCTAGGGTTGCATTTTTTATTTTTGCAAACTTATTGAGTATATCTAATATAGGCTGATTTCCAGCAATATTTTCTTTTGATAACTGAGGGACAAAGTTTCTGACATCATCTGTTTTTTCAAACTCTGTTTGTGTTGTGATTTTACCACTTAAAAATCCTGATGCAATGGGAGAAAAAGGTACAACACCTATATTGTTTTCTAAACAATAAGGGAAAATTTTGTCTTCACAGTCTCTTTCTAGAATATTATAAAGATTCTGTACAGCTGTTACGGGTGTAATCTTATGTGCTTTATCTAAGGTATCCACATCAACCTGTGATAAACCCCATCCTTTGATTAAACTTTCATCTATGAGTTTTCCCATTACAGAAGCAACATCTTCAACAGGAACTAATTCGGTAATACGATGTAAATAATATAAGTCTACATATTCAGTTCTTAATCTTTTTAAAGATTTTAATAAGTGACCTTTAATTAAATCGTAAAGATTCATATCTTCAGTGACTTCTTCATCATGAATATGAAGTTTTGTTGCTAAAACAATTTCATTTCTAAATGGTTCTACAGCTTCACCGAGAATTTCCTCATTATGTCCTTCCCAATATAATTCTCGACCATATGTTTCAGCAGTATCAAAGAATGTACAACCAAATTCATAAGCCTTTCTAATCGCTTCAATACTATATGTGCGATTTGGAATTTGACCATAACCATGAGAGAATCCCATACATCCCATACCAATAGGTGATACTTCTAATTGTCCAATGAATCTTTTTTCCATATTTTACCTCCTATATTTTCAATTTAATTATATATGAAATTATGAATTCATAGAAGTACAAATATGTTTTAACAGTGTTAACCTTTTGGTTCAAAGAGACTATTTTGGATATTTATAAGATTATTAAGAATGTTTTTGCAACTCATTCTTTTTATGCCAAACAAGTGAATGAACTTATTTACTTTTGAGTATGTAAATTTCATTGAATAAAGTCATTGACTTTATTCAATGAAAGGTGTGTCCTTTTGTTTAGAGGAGGGACATATGGGAAAAAGACAAGATGCAGCTTTACAAACAAGAAAAAAGATTATCGAGGCTATGAAAGAACTTTTAGATGAAAAAAAAGGCTGAAGAAATTAATATTGAAGAGATAACACAAAGAGCACATATTGCAAAAGGAAGCTTTTATACACATTTTAAAAGAAAAGAAGATGTTATTTCAGAAGTTGCCTTATTAGAATATGATGTTGTTAAAGATTTTGCTTTTAAATCTTCTGATAATATTTATGAACAGATTTCAGCTTATCTTAAATAATCTGTGGAAATTATTGAAAAGAATACTTTACAGGTCGCTCAACAATGGATAAAAAGTGTTTCAGCTCCTTTAGAAAATGAAAATTCAGGTATCAAGAAATATCAATTTGATAAAGAAAATATTTTAAATCTTTTGATTCAGGCACAAAATCGACATGAATTAAATGAAAATGCACCTGTTCAAGTTATGGCTGAAATGATTATGGATAACTATTATGGGGCGGTTGTGACATGGTGTATCAATAAAGGAAAAGAGTGTACACTTATTGAAAGTGTGGAACATTATTGTCTATATGGTTTAAAGCCAATGATAAATATTTATAAGGAGAGATTATAATGGAATATGTAACTTTAAATAATGGTATTCAGATGCCAATGGAAGGATTTGGTGTTTTCCAAGTTCCAGATTATCAGGAATGTGAAGATGTTGTTTATCATGCGATTCAATCGGGATATAGATTAATAGATACTGCGGCAGCTTATATGAATGAAAAAGCAGTAGGAAATGCTATTCAAAGAGCAATTCAAGATGGTATTGTAAAAAGAGAAGAACTTTTTATTACAACAAAATTATGGGTGCAGGACTATGATCATGTTCAAGAAGCGATTGATCGTTCATTGGATTTGCTAGGATTAGATTATATTGATTTATATTTATTTCATCAGCCAATGGGTGACTATATTGGAGCTTATCGTGTTATGGAAGATAATTATAAAGTAGGAAAACTGAAAGCAATTGGAGTATGTAATTGTTATCCACATGTTTTAGCAGACATTTGTGAAACGGTTGAAATGATTCCTGCTGTTAATCAAATTGAATTACACCCATTTTTCCAACAACCTTTAGCTTTAAAAACTGCAAAAGAATATGGGGTTATATGTAAAGCATGGGGACCATTTGCTAAAGGAAAACATGGAATCTTTACACATCCTGTCTTAAGTGAGATAGGGAAAAAATACAATAAAACAGCAGCTCAAGTTGCATTGCGTTGGAATGTAGAGAGAGGTGTTGTTGTGATTCCAAAATCTGTTCATCATGAAAGAATTGAACAGAATATAGATATATGGGATTTTCAACTTAATGAAGAAGATATGAAAGCTATTGAAAAATTAGATATGGGTAAGAGTGAAATTGTTGATCATTTCAATCCTTAATTTGTCAAAATGATTCATTCTGTTAAAGTACATGATTAAAAGGAGGAACAAGCATGGATAAGATGATTTTAAATGATGGAAATCAAATTCCAGTTGTTGGTTTTGGCGTATTTATGATCTCTAATAATGGAGCAACTTATGATGCAGTTTTACAGGCGTTAAAAGCCGGATATCGTCATATTGACACAGCAGCAGCTTATTTTAATGAGGAGGATGTAGGAAGAGCAGTCAAAGATAGTGGTATTCCTAGAGAAGACATCTTTATCACAAGTAAACTATGGTTACAGGATTATGACTATGAACAAGCCAAAATAGGTATTGCAAGATCACTGAGAAAACTTGATTTAGGATATATTGATTTATATTTGATTCATCAACCCTATGGTGATGTTACAGGAGCTTGGAAAGCTATGGAAGAAGCTAAAGAAGCTGGACAAATCAAATCAATAGGTGTCAGCAATATGACTCCTAAGATTTGGAATCAGTATGTTCCTCAATTCAAAACAAAACCAGCTGTTAATCAGGTTGAATGTAATCCATTCTGTCAACAAAGAGAACTTCGTCAAATTTTAGATAAAGATGATGTTAAATTAGAATGTTATTATCCATTGGGACATGGCAATGCTGATTTATTAGGACATCCATTAGTGACTTCATTAGCACAAAAATATAACAAGGATGCAGGACAGATTTTATTACGTTTTGAAACACAGGATGGGCTTATTGTTTTACCTAAGTCTACCAATCCCCAAAGAATTCAAGGTAATATACAAATTTTTGATTTTCAATTAACTGAACAAGAAATGGAAGCTATGAGAGCATTGGATACTGGTAAAACCACACATGATCCAGAAGCTGATGGTGTGGAAGATATGTTACGTAATGCTTTTGTGATAGAAGATTAAATAAAAATATATGATAGCACTTCAGGTTTTAAAGTGTACACCATGTCAAGGACAATTAAATAAAAAGGTATATTTTATAAAAAAATTATCTTATATGATTGTGTCAAGGAGGAATGACACAGTCTTAAGCCACTGGTCAAGATCAGTGGCTTTGTGTCTAAGATGATTATGTATATTTTTAATGATTATAAAAATTTAGACTTGTTTGTGTTAAGTATGACAAATGTATTGAATTCAAGACCAACAGAAATGGTAATATCATTGAAGGAATCCTTTTCAAAGGAATTTATTATCATTGGATTGCCTTCCCATCTCTTAATGCTTCCTGTCAGCTTACTGTTTTTTTAGATTCTTTTTGGAATGAGGAATAGCTTTTCATTCAGAATTATCAATCCTACACTGATGGCTATAAGTTCATCTCCACTCGAGAATATATTTTCCAGCTTGAAAATCAATGCGAGATTTTATCAGTTGATTGAGAAGCAGACTCGTTTTGAATATGAGCTTGTGTTTATTGGGTATATATCTGCCATTCTTCTATGTAGATTGGCTTTCCTTAATCTCATACTAACATTAAGTAAAAAAGAAAAGATGGCAACTTGCCGTCAATATATTATATCAATAGGATTGTTTATCATATTTCCAAGCCTTCATCATTGTCGAGATGATGACTTATCATCTTCTCTATAACATCTAAATATGATTTTGTTTCTGTTAATGAACGCTCTATTTTTCTTTTTTCAAGTCTATAATTCAAAATATAACGTGTTCGAGCTTCCCACAATGAAAACATCTCACTATGATCATCAATATACTCATTAAGATACAATTCAACATTATTGATGTTTGCCAATCTTATCAATTGGTCAATATCGTGGGTTTTTGGATAGTTGACTCCATTCATTTCAAGCATATACTTGATGGATAGCTCCAGTGCCTGCTGGATATGATATCCGACATAATTAAGATAAGCTTCATCATTTATGGCAATGGTTGAGTAAATACTTTCTGCAACCTTTAAATTCTGCTTTGCCTTATCAAAAAGAGTTTCATTGTTCATATATGACCACTCCTTTCTTTTTTATTTCTTTCTTAAGACGTTCATCAGCAGTGAAATTAGTCCATAAGTCAAATACAAAATCAAAATACCTATTGATTACTTTTTTATCCTTCTTCAATTCTACATATAGGTCAATGTCAGAATCATTATGACAATTTGAAGTGATGCTTGAGCCAAATAATGTTATAGACTTTATGTCAGCATCCTGTTTGAGATAATCAAGCATTTCTTTTACTTTCCTTTGTTGTGTTGGATATACTTTCTCGCAGAATGGAAATGGATTTTGAATGCAAATTTTATATTTCAACTTAGACCACCACCTTATATTATAAGTATACCATATATAAACAAATATTTTCCAGTAAATTAACGACCGCAACTTGCCATCATTATAGTTCCATATCATTTTCTTCTTGTAGCTCATCATTAATCAATTGATTATTGGTAAGCACGGTAGATGTTAAATCAGATTGAATTTCATATGATTGAGTTGCTGCGATTTTTCGATAAGGGCGTTTGTTGCACCCAATTCCCGTTCCACAGATTCTTTATTTCTCAACATGACTGACAGATAGGCTTTTCCTTATCTTGGTGCTCTTTTTTGTTGACGCTTATTGTAGCTATTTTTCTAGCTTCTGATAGGCAATCTTTTCTTCAGGAGACATTTTCCTTGCCTTGAAGCGACCATCATTGTATTTTCTAGTATCTTCAAATCTTTCCAAGTGCAGTGCTTCCTTTTTTTGTTCGTTGGACAATGTTACTCATATGTTTTGGCCCAAGATTATGTGAATCAATATCAAAGGAAGAAAGTGTGAAAGAAAGGGTATCACTCTTTGAATAGCAAGTCCAGAATTCCATTTTAAACTTTTGAGAATTTTGTGAGATATCTTTTTAATATATGGATTATCCCTGAGTATTTTCGTTTGTATGTTATAAAAGAAATCTGTTTTATATAGTTTTTTATTAGTAAGTTACTCATCATAGTGAACATCTTGATATAAATCATTATGATATATTTCAGCATTGTTACCTAGAAAAGCCTGGCTTGCATAAATGTCATCTTGTAATTGCCACATTAACCATGCTGTAACATATCCATCTGCTGAATATAACATCTCTCCGTGATCAGCCTCTTTTCTTCGCATCATCACTTTTGGTGAAGGAATTTTATCATACATTTGTTGCATGGCTTCTAAAGGAATAATAGCTTTGGTTTCAAAATCACCTTCTGTTCCTGCAATCATGAATAGGGGGATAGAAATTTGAGTGAGATCATAGAACCATCCCAAATCATGAGCCATTTTTTCATGAGTGGGTGATAAAGCAATAGCTGTTTTATAAATCTGTTGATGTTTTGCATGAGATATAGCAGTCAATACACCAGCACCACCTTGAGAATGACCCGTTAGACCAATGTGTTTCAAATCAATATGATGGTGGAGAATATGATTTTGATTTTCATTAATTTTTATTAAGTAGTCAATTGTTTCATCAGCTGATAAACCAAATCCTGTGCTTGGATCATCATTGCCAATGACAATAAATCCCCATGAAGCCAAATGCTGAAACAAAGCAGGATTGTGTTACATCATGGATAATGATGAAAGAAATCAATATGTCAAAGTGGCAATGACAAAAGCATTATTAGAACTTTTAAATACAAAAAATTTAAAGGATATACAGATTAGTGAAATTACTGAAAAAGCTCAAGTTGGGAGAGTTTCTTTTTATCGTAACTATAAAGATAAAGAAGATATTTTAAAACAATATCTTGACAAAATTATCAAAGAATGGAAACTTCAAGATCAGATGCCCTTTGAATTGATTATGAAAACTTTATTTGAACATTTGGTAGCTTATAAAGATTTTTATATTTTACTTTATCAAAAAGATTTATTTTATTTATTTAGAAATACTTTAAAAAAATTAATGATTCAAGATAATCAATTATCTAATCTAGAAGCCTATGCAGTCGCTTATATGACTTATGGCAATTATGGCTGGATTAAAGAGTGGATTGCACGAGGCATGCAAGAAAGTCCGGATGATATTTATGCTTTTATGGAAGCACAAAAAACAGATAAATCTCATATATAAAAGGAAAGTTCTTATGTTATTTTCAACATTTGAACTTTCCTTTTATTCTTGCAAAGTTTCTTTATAATGTGTTCCCCATTGTCCCATAATATCAATAATAGGACGAAGCGATTCACCTATTTCACTTAAACTATATTCAACTCTTGGTGGTACTTCAGGATAAGCCGTTCTAATGACGATACCATCTTCTACCATGGATTTAAGCGTAGCAGTTAAAACTTTTTGAGAAATTCCATCTAATGATCTCCTTAGTTCATTATAACGTTTTTTTTCAGTCATCAAATCTCTTAAAATGAGTAGTTTCCACTTACTTCCTATAAGTTGAACAGTTGTCGCAACAGGACATTCAGGTAAATTTTCTTTTTTGATCATTTTAAACACTCCTTATAGTCAATTTTTATGATATATGCCAAAAGTTATGTATATAAGAATTATACGATGTAAGCATATCATGATGCAAATCATAAAATCAATTTTTTATAATTCCTACTTTTTGGTAACTATGGCACAAAAAAGTGCCTACTTACAAATTTATCAAATTTGGAGTATATTATGATAGAGGAGAGAAGAACAATGGAAAAACAAATGGATTTAAATAAAAAGTCTTTTATACCTGTTCATACAAATATTGAAAATGTAGAACTTGATGGTGAAAAAGTATTAAGAGTTATCAAAGTTGAAAAAATCATGGAATTTGATGAAAATACTTATGCAAAATTAAAAGATTTTTCATTTCACAATGGAACAATCGAAGTAAAAATGTTAAGTCGTCTATTGCCTGATGCACCAGATTTCGCAAGAGGATTTATAGGTATTGCTTATCGTATTACAGATGATGACAAGCAATTTGAGTCATTTTATGTACGACCAACAAATGGTAAACAATGTCAAGATCCTATGAGAAAAACGCATGGATGTCAGTATTTTTCATATCCAAAATATACTTTTGAATATTTTAGAAATCATCAGATTGCACAATATGAAGCACCTGTTGATATTGATTTGAATGAATGGATTCAATTAAAAGCAGTTATCGAAGATGAACATGCTTCATTTTATATCAATGATAAGTTGATTCTTGTTGTTGAGGATATGAAACATGGAAAAGATTTGAAAGGTTCAGTTGGATTTTTTGTGGATATTGGAACAGAAGCTTTCTTTAAAGATTTAAAA
This sequence comes from Massilimicrobiota sp. An105, assembly GCF_002161155.1. Lineage (NCBI taxonomy): Bacteria > Bacillati > Bacillota > Erysipelotrichia > Erysipelotrichales > Erysipelotrichaceae > Massiliimicrobium > Massilimicrobiota sp. An105. The sequence goes on along the minus strand of NZ_NFLY01000014.1, from coordinate 22,835 downwards.
ATTGATATCAAATAGTTATTTGAAAAGCTAACCCTGGGGTTAGCTTTTAAAGTTCATGAAATATAGGTTGCATCTTATCAAAAGTACAATAATATTCAAAGCCTAATTTTTTAAGTTCTTCTTTGGCTTCTTCAATATAAGCACCGAGATGATCTGGTTGGTGTGAATCACTACCAATTGTAATAATTTGACCACCCAGTTCTTTATAAAGCTTTAAAATATTTCGAGATGGGGTCATATCTTTTAAGCCATAACGATGATATGAAGTATTGATTTCAATGCCTTTACCATCTTTGATAACAATCTCTAAAATGTCTTTGACAATATCTTGAATATAAGCAAAATCAATAGCCCCATTTAAATCATAACGTGTAATCAAATCCATGTGTCCTAAAACACTATAATCTTTATATGTTTTTACAACTTCAAGCATTTCCTGATAATAGCGCATATTATATTCAAGCTGTGTCTTGCCTTTTTGAAAATCCTGTGTCCAAAATTCTTGATCTTCTACCTGATGAATAGAAAGAATAATAAAATCAAAAGGATATTCATGAAATAATTTTTGATATTTTTCAATTGTATGTGTCTGAATACCAAATTCCAGTCCCATTTTCAATGTAATCTGATCTTTATATTTTTCTTTTAACTCATCAATTTCTTTTTCATATTCAGGATAATTGACATTTGCTAAAAGTGTTTCATATCTTTTTTGAAAAGCACGTGGATCATCCCAGTTATACTTGATTCCATAATCCACATGATCAGTAAAACAGATTTCTGATAATCCTTTATTAATTCCATCTTTCACAACATCTTCCATGAGATATTCACTATCATCACTATAGTGAGTATGTACATGATAATCACAAAGCATAATATTCCTCCTATCTTTATTTCTAGTTTATCAAAAAAACATAAAATAGAAAGCTAAAAACATCTTCCTGACAAATATTTTTCAATAAAATAAGATTATTTCTTTATTTTCAGAATATATTTTGTAAATCCTATTTACAAAATATAAGCTTATACATTTTATTTTTTAAAACAGGTTTTGAAACTTTCGTTCAAGTCTTTTATCATGAAATCCTTTTTGTTAAATTAAAAAAGCAGAAAGGAGAAAAGTTATGGAAAGTATCAGAAATTATAAAAGTGTAAGTCTTTGGCAACGTTATCAGAATAGTTATTTAAGTTACTTTTTCATGTATAATTTTTATTATTTATCATGGGCATTATTTGGTGCTTTGATTTCAGTTTATTTGATGGGCATGGGATTTAAAGCCAGTGAGGTTTCATTGGTTGTATCTGCCTCATTTTTAATATCTTTAATCACACAACCCATCATTGGTAAATGGAATGATCAGTATAATCTCAAAAAAGTGAATACTGTTTTATTTGTCATTGCGATTGTGGGTGGTCTTGTTTTTATGTTATCATGTCATCTTATCATGATTATGATCAGTTACAGTGTTGTCTTGATGAGCATTAATGGTGTCAATCCTATCATGGAAAAAATTGCGACTGCATCCCCTTATCAATATGGAAAAATAAGAATTTGGGGAACAATTGGTTATGCTTTAGGTTCACAATTAGCTGGGCTTCTATACGAACGTATTTCACCACAAGCTATTTTTATTTTTTTTGTTTTCACCATGTTTTTATGTATTCTTGGTTTATTAGGAACTCAACCACATATGCAAAAACAATCACAGCGTGACAATACAGCCAAAACAAGCGAAATATTAAAAAATAAAAAATTCTTATATTATTTACTGATTTGTGGTCTGTTTTATGGTGTGACTTATATGTCCAATACATTTATTCCATCCATGTTGACAGATAAAGGATTAGATGTAGGAATAACATCGACAGTCTTATCTATTGCTGTTTTTTGTGAAGCACCACTTGTATTATTATCTAGTCATTTTATGGATCGTTTATCTAATAAAACATTATTAATGATTGCGACGACAATGGTCTGTGTTCAATGTGGTGTATATGAATTAGACATGCCTATGTGGATGACTGTGATTGTCACTTTTTTAGTCAAGCATCCTGCTGGAATGTTATTTATAATGATTAATCTTAAAGTTGTGAATACATTAATTGATGAAAAACATCAAATAACTGCTTTAGCCATTGTTGCGACATTAAAAAATCTAGTTTCGATTATATTTCAAAATGCAGCTGGATACATACTGGACATGAACTCATATTCTTATCTTTATATGATTTGTCTGATTTGCATGGTGATCAGTTTATTATTAGTTATTTCCTTTAAGATTGATCGAGGAAATGAAAAAAGATTATTTAGTTAGAAATTGGGAATGAGAGAAGAATAAGGAGAGATGAAAATGAATCAGAATACAAAAGTCAAATTATGTTGTTGTCAAAAGATGCCTGTTATTGCTTTAGGTGTATGGCAAAGTGGAAAAGATACAAAACAGGCTGTTTTAGATGCTTTAAAAGCGGGTTATCGTCATATTGATACTGCAGCCTGTTATGGTAATGAAGAAGCTGTTGGAGAGGCTGTCAAAGAAAGTGGAATACCAAGAGAAGATATCTTTATCACGACAAAATTATGGAATGATGATATCAGAGTTGGAAATACACACAAGGCTTTATTAACAAGTTTACAGAAATTACAGATGGATTATGTAGATTTATATTTAATTCATTGGCCTGTAGAAGGTTATGTTGAAGCTTATTTAGAAATGGAGAAACTGAAAGAAGAAGGACTTGTCAAAAGTATAGGTGTATCTAATTTTAGAAAATCACATTTACAAAATTTATTATCTCAGGTTCATAAGATTCCAGCAGTGAACCAAATAGAAATCAATCCACAAATGCAGGATGAAGAAACTATACAGTTTTGTCAGGACAATAAAATTGTTTTGGAAGCCTGGTCACCACTAGGAAGTGGAGCCTGTTTACATATGCCTGCTATTCAAATGATTGCTGATAAATATCATAAATCAACAGCACAGATTATTTTAAGATGGTTACTACAAAGACATATTGTTGTATTACCTAAATCAGTTCATAAAGAACGTATTGAAGAAAATATTGATTTGTTTGATTTTGAATTAACGAAAGAAGAAATGGAGATCATGAATGCACTGAATCAAAATAAAAGAACCGGACCTGATCCAGACCATTTTGATTTTTAAGAAAGAATGTCTATGCGTATACATTATAAAAATAGTTATTTCAGTTATTTACTCATGTATTTCTTTTATTTCTTTTCATTAGCTGTTTTTTCTGGATATATATCTGTTTATTTGATGGATAAAGGTTATCATGCTTCACAAGTTTCTATGGTTGTCTCATGTTCATTTATTTTATCCATGATTATTCAACCTATTGTCGGTTATTTCAATGATCATTATTCTCAAAAAAGATTAAATATGTTGATTTTATTATTAGCAGCAGTTTTAGGAATCATATTTATTTATGCTCAAAATATTTATATGATTGCATTGATTTATAGTTTAGCTTTAGGATTATTTAATGCGGCTAATCCTGTTATTGAGAATATGGCAACATTATCACGTTTTTCCTATGGAAAGATTAGAATTTGGGGAACGATTGGTTATGCTGTTGCATCTAAGATATCAGGTGTTATTTATGATGATGTTTCACCAGAAGCTATGTATGCATTCTTTACGATAGGATTGATTTTATGTGTCATAGGTATTTATGGCACACAAAATGTAAAACAGATCAAAACCCAAAAGAAAGAAAAAACAATAGGTTTATTTCAAAAGAATTTTATCATCTATTTAATTATTGTATGTCTGTTCTATGCTATAACAAATACCAATACAACCTACCTACCAGCTATGTTTCAAAATTTGGGATTATCAATGAATACAATATCGACAGTGATTTTTATTTTGACTCTTTCAGAACTACCGATTATTTATTTTTCACAGTATTATATGAACAGATTAACTAATAAACAATTACTTATCGGTATATTTTTATTACTAACGATACAGTTTTTTACTTATTCCTTTATAAAACAGGCAATGATTGTAATCATTGTATCAATATGTACAAAAGCAGTTTCCACAATGTTATTTATCATGTTGAATTTAAAAATTGTCGCAACAATTGTGGATATGAAACATCAGATGAGTGCCTTAGCCCTTGTTCAGACATGTCGTAATTTTGGCTCTATTGTATTTCAGTTTGTTGCGGGATATTTGATTGATTTTTATTCATATGATATATTTTATTTAATTCTATGTTTATTATCTATAGTGGGTATGGTGATTTGTATCTTTTATAGAATACCAAGTGGAAATCATCAACATCTATTTGATTAGGAGGTTTTTTATGGAATTTCAAGATAAGGTTGTGGTTGTGACAGGTGGCGCTAAAGGTATTGGGAAATGCATTGCTGAAATGTTTCAAAAAGAAGGAGCGCATGTTTGCATTATAGATACTGAAAAGAATGATTATTTTCAGGGTGATGTTGGCAGTCAAGATATTTTAGAACAGTTTCATCAAAAAGTGATTGATGATTATGGGCATATAGATTATTTGATTCATAACGCAAAACCACTGTTTAAAGGAATTGAAGAATGTAGTTATGATGAATTTCAATATGCTTTATCTGTTGGTGTCACTGCTCCGTTTTATTTGACGAAATTGTTTCAAGATGATTTTCGTAAAGGAGGTTGTATTATCAATATTTCTTCATCAAGAGATGGGATGAGTCAGCCTCAAAGTGAAAGTTATAGTGCGGCTAAAGGTGGTATTCATGCCTTAACGCATAGTTTAGCCATGTCCTTAGCTGGAAAAGTGCGTGTGAATTCTATTTCACCGGGATGGATTCAAACAGAATCAGACCAGACAGTTTATCAGGGAGCAGATGTTTTACAACATCCTGTTAAACGTATTGGCAAAGTTGAAGATATTGCTCATATGGTTTTATTTTTATGTAGCGATAAAGCCAGTTTTATCACTGGTGAAAACATTTGTATTGATGGTGGTATGACAAAACAGATGATTTATCATGGAGAACATGGATGGGAATATAAGGGATAGAAAAAGATATAGCGCAATGGCTATATCTTTTTTAAAATTCATCTTCTTTCATAATATCAATGGTTGAAAAACGTCCTTTTTCAATCATTGAAGAAATCTTTGTTTTTCTTTCTACGTTTTGATCATAGTTTAATGCAAAGATGCAGGAATAAAGTAAATCTAATATATATTCAAAAGAAATATCAGTAGAAAAAGTCGCAATCTTTGAATAAAGCTTTTCTCTTGTACAAATTCTTAAAACCACATCTGCATGTTTAGAAACAGTGTTTTCACCGATGTTTGTTAAAGCGATGATGGGAATGCCATTGGCTTTTAAAGCTTGAATGACTCTTGAAAGAATGGGTGTTTCACCTGAATAAGAAACAATAATAGCACAAGATTGAGGTTCAGCATTCATAGCACTATAAACCAGTTCTCCTTGCAGATGACAGATCGTGACTTTCTTTTGAATTCTAGACATATTATGTGCAAACTCCTGTGAAATCAGACCATTATTACTAACTGCAAAAACATAAATAGAAGATGCTTTACGAATGATTTGAACAGCTTTTTGTAAATCATCATGAGTCACAAGTGATAATGTATCATCAATGGCTTCTTTCTTTAAAGCCGCAAGTTTGGAAGCAATAGACATAATTGTATCATCATTGGTAAATGGAAAGTTTGCATCTACATCTAAAAAATGTGTTTCCAGATATTCTTCCTCTTTTAAATAAGCTTCTTTTAATTCATTCCATCCTTTGAATTTCATCTTATGTGCAATTCTGATTAAAGTAGAAGGTGAAGTATATGTAGCGTTTGCTATATCCTTGGTTGTCATATCCTTAATTTTCATTTTTTCTTTTAAAATAAAATCAATAATGACTCTTTCGCTATGAGAAAAGTCACATCTTTCTAATCGTTCTCTAATTAACATGGATATCACCTCATTTTTATCATAGCATAATTTTTTTAAGGACTCTAGAATCACCCAAAGATTCAAAATGAATTTACAGAATTGTATATAAAAAACAACTTATTTGTAAATGGAGTTTTATTTCAATGAAATACCATTGTTTAATGAATCTAAAATCAATATGATAAAAGTGCTTATAAAAATGATAAGGAGGAATCGTATGTTATCAAATTCAAAATTAGGTTTTGGGTTAATGAGATTACCAAAAGACAAGCAAGGTCAAATCAAGTTAGATGAAGTCCAGAGAATGGTTGATTCTTATATGGAAAGAGGATTTAACTATTTTGATACGGCTTATGTGTATGAAGGAAGTGAAGAAGCTATTCGTCAAACTTTAGTTGAAAAGTATCCTAGAGATGTTTATACATTAGCAGATAAGCTTCCTGCATGGAAATTAACTTGTCAGGAAGATGTTGAAAGGATTTTTCAGGAATCATTAAATAGAACGGGTGTTGATTATTTTGATTTCTATCTATTGCATAGTGTTGAAAAGAGTCATTATCCAACATATGAAAAATATCAATGTTTTGATTTTATTCAAGAAATGAAAAAGCAGGGAAAAATCAAATATATGGGATTCTCATTTCATGATGATGCTGATTTTTTAGACAAAGTTTTAACAGAGCATCCTGAAATAGATTTTGTACAGTTACAACTTAACTATTTAGATTGGGAAAATGGAGTGATTCAATCAAGAAGAAATTATGAAGTAGCTAGAAAACATCATAAACCTATTATTGTGATGGAACCTATCAAAGGTGGAACACTGGCAAGCTTTTCTGATGATATTGAAAAAATATATAAAGATTACGCTCCTCAAAAATCTATAGCATCATGGGCTTTGCGTTATGTTGCATCCTTAGATGGTGTTATGACAATTTTATCAGGTATGTCTAATGCACAACAGATGAATGATAATCTGGATACGATGACTCATTTTGAAAAAATCAATAATGAAGAAGCCAAATTGATTAAGCAAGTTACAGATCAGGTCTTATCATATCCAACTATTCCATGTACAAAATGTCGTTACTGTACACCAGGCTGTCCAATGCGTATTCAAATACCGGATTTATTTACAGCTTATAACAGTGCCAAAATGTATGGCGAAAATAGACGCTATCAGACTTATTATAAAGATCATAGCACAGGAGATTATCAACCCGCTAAAGCTTGCATTGCATGTGGACAATGTGAAAGTGTCTGTCCACAGCACTTAGAGATTATATCTTTACTCAAAGAAGTATCAGAAGTTTTTGATTCATAGAAAAGGAGATGGAATCATGAGTCGTGATTATTTATTTCGTTATTTTTATCGCTGGGTGAGCACAATGAAAAATGCACATATCTGTCATGACAAGAATATTGTGTGTTTTTGTAATGATAAGTATCATGCTCATATCATATTTTATAAAGAGTTTAACATGATGGAATTATCTATTGAGGATAAATGGACTGAAAAGAATGTGTTTTATTTACATTTTGAAATGATGGATATTTTATCAACCAGAAAAAACATTCTCTCTTTCTTCCAATTTCTAAAAGATGAAAATCATCACAATAAAGTAAATTCCTCTTTAAAACTTTCTTCTTTAAAAATATTAATCTGTTGTACATCAGGTTTAACAAGTCATTATTATGCTTCTTTAATGCAACAAGCTCAACAAAATATCATTGTGGATGCTTATCCAATAATGAATGTAGAAGATGTAGCAAATGATTATGATATCATTTTATTAGCACCTCAAGTGGCTTATATGTATCCAAATTTAAAAAGAAAGTTTGGCAAAAAGGTTATGGAAGTAGAAGCCTTAGATTTTGCGACAGGAAATGTTAATCATACTTTAGAAAGTATTTTTGTATAGATGTTTTTAACGATGCGTAATAATCATAATTGAATATATGTTTATATGATTTTCTTCTGTTATTTTGTTAAAATTATGTGTTCATCTTATCAAATATTTCCATTATAGATGGTTTTGTTGGGCTTAAAAAACCAATAAGATGAAAAGATATTGATATCAATAGAAATATACTTATAATAAAATTATAAGCTTATATTTTATATGAGGAAAGGAGAAAGAAAATGGTATTAAGTAAGGATTTTTTATGGGGTGGAGCTTTAGCTGCCCATCAATTTGAAGGTGGTGTTTTAGAAACATCAAAAGGTTTAAGTGTCGCAGATGTCATGACAGCAGGAGCACATGGCGTACCTAGAGAAATTACGGATGGTGTGATTGAAGGAAAATACTATCCTAATCATGTTGGGATTGATTTCTATCATCATTATAAAGAAGATATTGCCATGTTTGCTGATATGGGCTTTAAATGTTTTAGAACATCTATTGCCTGGACACGTATCTTTCCATTGGGTGATGAAGAAGAACCTAATGAAGAAGGATTACAGTTCTATGATGATGTTTTTGATGAATTATTAAAATATGGTATTGAACCAGTCATTACTTTATCTCATTTTGAAATGCCATATCATTTAGCTAAAGAATATGGTGGGTTCATGAACAGAAAGACAATTGATTTCTTTGTGAAATTCGCAAAGGTCTGCTTTGAAAGATATAAAGATAAAGTCAAATATTGGATGACTTTCAATGAGATCAACAATCAGATGAATTATAAGAATGATATCTTCGGATGGACAAACAGCGGAGCTCATTTTGGAGATTATGATAATCCAGAGGAAGCCATGTATAAATGCGCTCATCATACCCTAGTTGCCAGTGCTCTAGCTGTCAAAGCAGGTAAGGAAATCAATCCTGATTTCAAGATTGGAAACATGATAGCCATGGTTCCTATTTATCCATACTCTTGTCGTCCTGCGGATATGGTGTTATCAGTACAAATGATGCATGATCGCTGGTTCTTCTGTGATGTCCAATGTCGAGGACATTATCCAGCTTATGCTTTAAAGATGTTTGAAAGAAAAGGATTTGATATTGATATTACAGAAGAGGATAAAAAAATCTTAGCAGAGGGAACAGTGGATTATATTGGATTCAGTTATTATATGACAAACACTGTAGATTCAACAGCGCATAAAGATGTTTCTAAGGCAACAGATGGTTCTAGTGAATACAGTGTAGAAAATCCATATGTCAAAGTTTCTGACTGGGGATGGGCTATTGATCCAGAAGGATTAAGATATGCTTTGAATATTTTCTATGAAAGATATGAAAAACCATTATTCATTGTAGAAAATGGATTTGGCGCAATAGATGTTAAAGAAGCAGATGGTTCATGCCATGATCCATACCGTATTGATTATCTAAGAGCACATATTGAAGAAATGAAGAAAGCAGTAGAAGAAGATGGAGTAGACTTAATGGGATATACACCATGGGGATGTATTGACTGTATTTCATTTACAACAGGAGAAATGAAAAAACGCTATGGATTTATTTATGTAGATAGAGATAATGAAGGACATGGAACATTAGAAAGAAGTAAAAAAGATTCTTATGATTGGTATAAGAAAGTCATTGCTTCTAATGGTGAGGATTTAGATTAATCAAAAAGAGAATACAATATTAAAAAGAGGTTCCAAGATTTTCTTGGAGCTTTTTTTTGTAAAAAATCATAGACTTGAAAATATTTATTATTGAGAATATTTAAAAAAATAGATAAGATAGAATTATAGGAAAAGTGGTGAAATCATGGTTAAAAACAATTTAAAATCATTAATAGTGATTTTAGGCATCATTGGAGCATTGATGATAGGCATTATTTATTATCATTATCAATATCCTAATACACAAAATCGCATATTTGGTGTGACATACATGACAATGAATAATCCTTTTTATGAAGTTATCAACAATGAGTTATTGAAAGCAATAGAAGACAATGGCGATCAGCTTCTTGTCAGAGATCCTGCTTTAGATGTGGATAAACAAATAGAACAGATATACTCATTTATTGATTATCATGTAGATGGTATTTTTATTAATCCCATTGATTCTGAGAAAATTACACCAGCATTAGAAGCGGCTCATCAAGCTGGAATACCTGTTATTGTTGTGGATGCACCTGTTAAAAATGAAGAACTTGTGAATTGTACAATTGTTTCAGATAATTATGATGCAGGGGTACAATGTGCCAATGATATGATGAAAAGATTTGATTCTGCGCGCATTGTTTTGTTGAAACATACAAATGTCAAATCTGCGAAAGATCGTATAGATGGTTTTTTAGATACAATAGATGGATTATCACAATATCAAGTTGTAGATGAAGGTGAGTGTGAAGGACAGGTAGAACTGGCGATGCCTTTAATGGAAGATATATTACAGCGTCAATCAAATATTGATGTTGTCATGGCATTGAATGATCCAAGTGCTTTAGGAGCTTTGGCTGCATTGGAAGCACATCATCAGGAAAATACAGTTGTTTATGGAGTTGATGGAACACCTGATATGAAAACACTTATAGGTGGTCATGCAATGATAGCTGGAACAGTCGCTCAATCACCTATTTCTATTGGGCATCTGGCAGCAGAAAAAATGTATGAATACTTAGCAGGAAAAGATATTGAAAATGAAGTTGTCATACCTGTTCAACTGATTAATGAAGATAATATTGAAATGTATGATGAAACGGGGTGGCAATAATGCAATATTCTTATCAGCGTTTATTATCATTTTTAAGAAATGCAATGACGATATTGAATATGTTGATTGTTGTTTTTTATGGCAGTGTTATTCTTTTGACAACGCAATATATTGTTTCCACACGTTTGGCTAGGGATTTTTTAGATCGGATTACGTATCTTCCACATCAGCCCATTGTTGCATTTTTTGGTTCATTGATGTTGTATGGTATATTTATCTTTATTATGTATAGTCGTAGTGAAAAAGTAATTGCGCATAAAAGACTCAATTTTATTTATAGTTTTATTGAAATGATTGTTAGTTTTACTTTGATTTATTTTTTGTATATGGGATATAATGGTATCTTGTTGCTTGTTTTTTGTGATTGTATATTTCATTTAAGAGATGGAAGATATTCTAAGTGGTTTATTGGGGTTTTGGTTGTGGCTTATTTAATATCTAGTTATGATGTTTTTTCGGCTATTTTTCCATTGACAAGTATAAATGAATATTTTCAAATCTATGGATCACAAATTAATGGTATCTTTATGATGAGTAAGTCATGTTTAGAAACGCTCAATATGATATTGTTTATTGCTTTTATGATTGTTTATCTGGTAGATGAAATACAAAAGAATCAGCATATTTCTCAAGAATTGGATATGGTGCATCAGGTGAATAAAGAATTAGAAAATTATGCAGCCATTACCGAAAAAATTGGAGAAAACAATGAAAGAAAACGTCTGGCTAGAGAAATTCATGATACTTTAGGTCATGCTTTGACGGGAATAGCAGCAGGAGTGGATGCTTGTATTGCGATGATTGATCAAAATCCTAAAGCAACGAAAGCGCAGCTACAAGTTATTTCAAAAGTTGTCAGGCAGGGCATTAAAGATGTTCGTAATTCTTTAAATAAGTTAAGACCAGGAGCTTTAGAAGAACATAGTTTAAAAGAAGCTATAGAACGTATGATAGGAGAATTTTCCAGTGTAAGTGATCTGACGATTGCATTAGAGTATGAACTAGAAAATATAGATCTGGAAAAAACAAAAGAAGAAATTTTATTTAGAATTATACAGGAATCTATTACGAATGCTTTGCGTCATGGACATGCGACAGAAGTTCATATTCATCTTTATCAGGAAAATCATTTCTTATATCTCAAAATACAAGATAATGGAATTGGTTGTGATCATGTCCATTATGGATTTGGCTTAACACAAATGAGAGAACGTCTTGCGGTTATTAATGGTCAGGTAGAGTTTGATGGTCATCATGGCTTTTTGACAATCGCTAAAATACCAGTATAAGTAAGAGGAGAGGACAGATAATGATTAAAGTGATTATTGCAGATGATCAGGAATTGATTAGAGAATCTTTAAAAATTGTATTAGGGATACATGAAGATATCCAGGTTGTAGATGTTGCATCGGATGGGTTTGAAGTGATTCATATTCTTGAACAAGAAACAGCTGATGTCATTTTGATGGATATTCGTATGCCAGGAATGGATGGTGTTCACTGTACAAAAATTGTGAAGGAAAAATATCCTCAAACAAAAATTATTATTTTGACAACATTTGATGATGACGATTTCGTATTTAGTGCGCTTAAATATGGAGCGAGTGGTTATTTATTGAAAGGTGTAGGAATGGATGAGCTTTATCAGGCTATTGTCACTGTGAATAGTGGTGGAGCTATGATTAATCCCGATATTGCCACGAAAGTTTTCAGCATGTTTTCTAAAATGACACAAAATAATTATGCAATTCAGGTTGATGAAGAGGCTATTCAAGATATTAGTCATCCTGAATGGCGAGTGATTCAACAAGTTGCATTTGGATTATCCAATAAAGAAATAGCACAAAAGCTTTTTCTATCAGAAGGAACAGTAAGAAATTATTTAAGTTCGATTTTATCTAAATTAAATTTAAGAGATCGTACACAACTGGCAATATGGGCGGTACAAACAGGTATTACGACAAAGGATTTTAGCGATGAGTAGAAAAAAGATAGTCTGTATACTGGTTGTATTGGGATGTCTTTTATGTGTTGTTTGGCGCCCTCAACGCATAACTTTAAAAGTTGGTATTTTTGCTGGAAGTAACTGGGATGTACCTAATGGTGATTGTTATAAAATTATTGATCAGGCTATTGAAAGATATGAAGAGGAAAATCCTGATATTCATATTGAATATGAAAGTGGTATTTTAAAAGATGATTATTCAGAATGGTTATCTGCTCAATATTTAAAAGGAGAAGAACCAGACATCTTTATGGTCTTAAGTGAAGATTTTAATACTTTAAGTGCGCTAGGTGCATTAAAGAACTTAGATGATTTTATGCAAAAAGATAGTCAGTTTCATAGCGATGTTTACTATGAAAACGCCTTGCTTGCAGGGCAATATCAGCATCATCAGTATGCTTTGCCTTATGAAAGTAATCCAACATTAATGTTTGTGAATCAAACATTACTGCAAAAAGAAAATATAGATCTTCCAAGTAATGACTGGACTTTAGATGATTTTTATAATATCTGTCAACAAGTAACAAAAGATACGAATAATGATGGACAGATTGACCAATATGGTTGTTATAATTATGATTGGTTAGACTCTGTTTATAGTCATGAAGTTAGTTTGTTTGATGAAACAGGTCAGACATGTTATTTAAACCAGGAACCTGTAAAAAATGCGATTGCTTTCATTCAGAGATTGAATCAATTGAATAAAGGCTATACAGTGACTTCTCAGGATTTTGATACAGGGAAGGTGGCATTTTCTCCGATGCCTTTTGCACAATATCGTACTTATAAGCCTTATCCTTATCGTGTTCAAAAATATTCTCAGTTTGAATGGGATTGTGTTCCTATGCCTGGGATGACAGAAAGTCGTAGTGAAGTGTCTTCATTATTGATGGGTATTTCTGCTCGTACATCTTATGGACAGCAGGCCTGGGATTTTTTAAAACTACTAACATATGATCAAGAAACGCAAGAAAGTCTTTTTCGCTATTCACAGGGAATATCATCTTTAAAAACTGTTATTCAATCAACTGAAGCATTAAGTCTACTCAACGAAGAATCCTTAGGAGATACGCAAGTTGATTTAAGCTTGTTGAATGATGTTATGGAAAATGCTATGAATCAAAATCAATTTCGAAAATATAATGCCACTCTAACAATGATGGATACACAGATACAACAGATGATACAAAATAATGAAGATTTAGATTTATCATTAATGTCTTTACAAAATGAAGTTAATGAATATTTAAGAGAATAAAGCATCAAAAATTGTATATTTTTCTAACTTGTTTATGATTTATAATGAGTCATGAAAAAATAAGAGATTTCAACAATGATTTTACGCTATCATTTAAGAAATCTCTTTTTATATTTCATTATTATATTCTTTTGTATCTGTAATTAGAGGCTTTCTCTTATTTTGTTTCTCACCATCATAAGACTATATCCTAGTCAATTTTTACCCTTCCAATAAGACATATCATATCTTTTTTTATCATTCATTGACAAACCAATACCCCAGATTTTATCGTCAACAGCGCATTCAGCCAATATAGTTTCTTGTGTGTTTAATAATTCTATTTTTAATTGTTCGTTTTGTGAAAATTTAGCTAATAAACCTTCATAAATAATAATTTGCCTGATACCATTCCAATAAGATTCATTATAATTGGAAACTTCTCTTCCTAACGCTTTGATAGTGGCAGGATTATCAGTAGATAGTATTTTTTCAGCTATTTCATGATCATGAAAATATTTAGCTTTCATATACATGTATTGTTCCATAGAAGAAAAGGACATATCATGTATAGTAAACTGTGATATGTACCAATTGCTTAAATATCCATTTTCTTCATCTGGGTTATGAAAGAAAACAAAATCCATATTAGTATTCACCCACTTTCTTGACTGCTAATTCTAAATTATCAGTTAGGTAAAAAATCCTCTACCATAATCATGCTTATCTTCTCCATAGCCATAAGTAGGTTTAATCATTTTATGAGGACTTCTATGATATAAAATAATTTTCGTCATATGATCTGTTCCTTTCTTTTCAACTGAGTTAATAATAATAAAACTATACTGAAAACTTATCTATGTGGAAAGTCATTGATGACAGCAATAACATAGCTCCATCTTGTTGTATAAATATGAGTGTTTTCTCATCTTTCTTGTTAATTACTTTGAATATTTCATGATGAGATTTATATTGATAAAATATCCCATTCTATAATAACAATTCATTCTTCTTATGGATAATTTTGCCATATGCTTTTATTGAGTACAAGAGTTAATTGTTAAGAAAAGAAATTTATTAAAAAAGCATGACAAATGTCATATTTGTTTCTATCATCTGTCATGATAAAAATGTGACAATAGACAGATGGAATGAAAGGGCTTAATTGATACAATAATGGTGTCAAAAAGAGGAGGGGAAAAAAGAAATGAAATACTTAGTCTTGGTAAGTCATGGACAATTTGCTGATGGATTAAAAGATGCACTTTCCATGTTAGCAGGAGAACGTGATGATGTTTTATCAGCTGGTTTAAAAAATGGAAAAAGTGCTGATGAATTCGCAGAAGAATTTTCACATGTTATTGAGGGTATTCATCAAGATGATGAAATCATTTTATTAGGTGATTTGATTGGTGGATCTCCACTGACAACAGCTATGAATGTAATCGCTGAAAAAGGATTAAGTGAACATTGTACAACAATAGGTGGAATGAATTTACCACTTGCTTTAACAACAGTATTGATGAAAGATACAATGGCACGTGATGACCTTGTTGTACAAGTTTTAAATGAAGCACAAAGTGCTTTAAAAGAATTTAAAGTTGTTAATGATGATGAAGATGATATTTAAAGGAGGAGAATAATATGTCAGTTTCATTTATTCGTATTGATGATCGTATGATTCATGGGCAAACATGTACACGTTGGGCTCGTGAATATCCATGTGATGGATTGATTGCTGTGAATGATAAAGCAGCTAAAAATGATGTGTTAAAAGCTGCTTATAAAGCTGCCAGTGGAAAGAAAACATTTGTCTGGACATTGGATGACTTTCAAAAAAAGGCACAAAAGGTTTTAGATAGTGATACAAGATATTTCTTGATTACTAAAAACCCAGTTGATATGTGCAAAATTTTAGTGGATCAAGGGTTCAAATGTGGTATTGATACAGTCATTGTTGGACCATGTAATGATCGAGAAGGGGCAGTCAAATTAGGAAATAACCAGTCTATTACACAAGAAGAAGCAGATGCTTTCGAGAAAATGGCTAAAGCTGGTTATAAAATCAAATTCGCCTTATTACCAGATGTTTCTATTGGAACATGGGATGATTTTAAAGGAAAATTTGGATATTAAAAAATAAAGGGGAGGTTTCATTATTATGGAAATTAGTTGGATTCAAGCTGCCTTACTTGGACTCTTTGCCTGTTTATCAAGTATGCCAGGTTTAGGTGGAACATCAATTGGTAACTACACTTTAGGTAGACCATTAATTGGTGGATTGGTATGTGGTATTATTTTAGGAGATATTTATTCAGGTATTTTAGTTGGGGTAGCGATGCAAGTCGTTTATATTGCTTTAGTTACACCTGGAGGAACTGTTTCAGCTGACGTTCGTGCTGTAAGTTACATTGGAATTCCACTAGCTATGATTGCATTAAAGAGCTATGGTTTAGATGCCGGAAGTGCAGATGGACAAGCGATGGCAACTTCATTTGGAACAATGGTTGGAACTTTAGGAACTGTTTTGTTTTATGGAACAGCAACAATCAATCTTGTATGGCAACATATGGGATGGCGTGCTGTAGAAAAAGGTGATTTCAATAAATTATATGTTGTCAATATGGGATTACCTTGGATTTCACATATTCTTTGTTCATTTATCCCAACTTTGATTATGTGTAAGATGGGAGCTCCAATGGTAGAATTAATTAAAAATTATTTACCAATGGATGGTATTGCAATGATGACATTATTTACTGTTGGATCATTACTTCCATGTGTTGGAATTGCGATTTTATTGAAACAGATTGCAACAAAAGCAGTTGACTTTATTCCATTCTTCTTTGGATTTACTCTAGCAGCAGCATTGGGTATTAACCTTGTATCTGCAACAGTGATTGCCGGAATGTTTGCTTTAATTAACTATCGTATTAAAATGTTAGCAATCAATAAGCCAGCAGCTGCATCAGAAGCTGATGATGATGACGAGGAGGATATTTAAGATGGAAAAGAAATTAACAAAAAAGACTCTGACAAAGTCATTTCATAATTGGTATTATGGAAACTTAACATGTTTCTCTCAGGAACATATGCAAACTTTTGGATATTTATGTTCAATGCTTCCTATTGTTAATGAATTGTATGACAAACAGGAAGATAAAGCCAAAGCTATGCAAACTTATACAGCTTTCTTTAATACAGAGCCACAAATTGGTTCAGTCATTGTTGGTATGACAGCTGGTTTGGAAGAAGCGCGTGCCAATGGTGATGATGTAGATGATGAAACAATTAATGGTTTACGTGCTGGGTTAATGGGACCTTTAGCCGGAATTGGAGATTCATTAGTTGTTGGTACAGTCATTCCTATTTTATTAGGCGTTGCATTAGGAATGTCTGATGGGGGATCACCTTTAGGAGCTATCTTCTATATCATTGTTTGGAACTTATTTGCTTACTTTGGAATGAAATTCTTATATTTCAAAGGATATGAATTAGGTGGGAAAGCCGTTGATTTCTTAGTTGGACCTCAAGGAGAAGCTTTAAGAGAATCAATTACAATGTTAGGTGGTATTGTTATTGGAGCTGTTGCAGCTACTTGGGTATCAGTGGAAACAAGTTTTACTTTAATAGCTAAAGGAGCAACAGAACCATACTTGAATTTACAAAAAACATTAGATAGTGTTTATCCAGGATTTTTAACGGCAGCATTTGTTATGCTTTGCTGGTATTTACTTGCTAAAAGAAAAATGTCACCAATCAAAGTTATGTTATTACTTGTTGTGATTGCATTTGTTGGTGTATTAGTTGGATTCTTTAATCCAGGTTTACAATATTAATCAAAGGAGACGATATCATGGATGCCAAACTGAAAAAAGCATATATAGCAGAAGTACAATATCAAACAAAAATGTTAAATCATTTAAAAAAATGGTTAAGAAATCTTATTATATTTTCTTCAATTTCTTTCGTTCTTGTTCTATTTGGTTCATCCATTCATCCATTTATACAAGTTCTAGGAGTTATACTTTTGATTATCAGCATCCTCTCTTGTGCTCTTGTAGGACTTGGCTATAAAAACGGATATGATAACGTTCAAAAAATCATTAATCAGATCAAATAGTGGATTGTTATTAAACAATCCCTTTTTGTATAAAGGAGAAATATTATGTATCAGGCTATTTTTAGTGATGTTGATGGAACACTTTTAAATCAAAATCATCAAGTCACACCATTGACACAAAAAGCACTTCATCAATTGATGGAAAGAAATATTCCTTTTGTTGTGGTTTCAGCACGTAGTCCATCAGGTATTTTCCCTATACTTAAAGATTATCAATTGAAAGCATCAATTATTGCCTATAATGGAGCTTTGGTTATGGATCAGCAGCGATATATTTTAGCAGAAAAAGGTATGGTCACGACAACAGCATTACAAGTTTTAAAAGAACTGGAAACATTTGATGTCGCATGGTGTGTTTATTCTTTTGATCAATGGTTTGTTAAAAGTCGTCATGATGAGCGTATTTTAAGAGAAGAAAGTATAGTGAAAGCGCAATCTTTAGAAGCCACTCTAGAAGACTTACAGACATTATCAACAGTTCATAAAATTCTTTGCATTTGTCATTCATCAGATATTTTCACCATCGAACAACATCTCCAACAAGCTTTTCCTCAATGTACGATTGTTCGATCTTCTGATATTCTGATTGAAATTGTAGATTTAGGAATTAATAAAGCCAAAGCAGTTCAAAAGCTTTGTCAATTATGGCATATACCATTAAAAAATGTTGTTGCATTTGGCGACCAGTATAATGATTTAGATATGTTGATGGAAGTTGGTTATGGCTGGGCAATGGGGAATGCTCCTGTAGATATTCAAAAGAAAGTCGGAAGAGTCACTCAGGATAATAATCATGATGGCATTTATCATGCTTTAAAAAGTTTAGATAAAAAGGAAGAACATGGGATGTAATACATTTCATGTTTTTTTGACGGGAAAAATAATAAAATTATTTTATTGTAACTATCGACGTTACAATAAAGCGGGTATATAATAAAGTTGTAATAAGAAAGGTTACAACAAAATGAAGGAGGAAAACTTATGAAAATTGCAGTTGTTTGTGCCAACGGAAGAGTTGGAAGAATAGTTGTTAAGGAAGCGGTAGAAAGAGGATTGGATGTGACAGCATTTGCCTTAGGAGAAAATGAAACTATAGCAACGCAATATGTAGAAAAAGATTTATATGATTTAACAAAGGAAGATTTAGCTGGTTTTGATGTTGTGGTAGATGCATTTGGTGCATGGGCTCCAGAAGAACTTCCAGGACATAGTACGTCATTAAAACATTTATGTGATATTTTATCTGGAACAGACATCAGATTATGTATTGTTGGTGGTGCAGGAAGTTTATATGTGAATAAAGAGCATACATTACAGGTTATGGATGGTGAAGATTTCCCTGCAGAATTCAAACCATTAGCTTCTGCACAAGGAAAAGCTTTAGATGAATTAAGAGAAAGATATGATGTCAAATGGACATTTATCAGTCCAGCAGGAGATTTCCAGGCTGAAGGAGAAAGAACTGGTCAATATATTTTAGGTGGAGAAGAATTGATATTGAATGAAAAAGGTGAAAGCATTATTTCATATGCTGACTATGCTATCGCAATGGTAGATGAAATCACAAAAGGAAATCATATCCAACAAAGAATCAGTGTTGTGAGAAAATAAGTCCGATCATTTCGGACTTTTTTCGTATCTTGTTTATCTTTTTTATGAGTGCTATAATTTGATTAATGGAAATAGAATTTTAAGAATATCCATATTGAGAGGAGGAAAGAAGATGTCAAATCAAAAACCTATTCCAGGAACAAATGGAAATCATTATGTACCTTACAAAGAAAGAATTGGAAAAGAATCTATCGTTTATTTTACAAGAGATCTTTCAGCAAAAGGATTATTAAAAGTTTATAATCGTATTCAGGAACATTTAAATGGAAAAGTTGCAGTGAAGCTTCATACCGGAGAACAACATGGACCTAATATTATTCCTCGTCCATGGGTAGAAGAGTTAATCAAAACACAGTTACCAGATGCGACAATTGTGGAAACAAATACGTATTACGAAGGAGATCGTTATACAACAGATCAGCATCTTGAAACATTAAAAGTAAATGGATGGACATTCTGCCCAGTTGATATTATGGATGCTGATGGAACAGTCGATTTACCAGTGAAAGATGGAAAATGGTTTGATCATATGACAATGGGAAAGAACATTGTGAACTATGATTCTATGCTTGTTTTAACGCATTTTAAAGGACATACACAAGGTGGTTTTGGAGGATCCAATAAAAATATTGGTATTGGCTGTGCTGATGGACGTATTGGAAAAGCTATGATTCATACCACACCTGGTTCTGATGATATGTGGGATATTGCGAAAGAAGAATTTATGGAACGTATGACAGAATCAGCAAAAGCTGTTGTTGATCACTTTGGAGATCAGATTGTCTTTATCAATGTGATGCGTAATATGTCTGTTTCTTGTGACTGTGAAGGAACAGCTGCAGCACCAGTTGTGACACCAAATGTTGGTATCTTAGCTTCATTAGATATCCTTGCGATTGATCAGGCATCAGTAGATTTAGTCTATGCCATGAAAGAAGAAGACCATCATGATTTGGTTGAAAGAATAGAAACACGTCATGGTTTACGTCAATTATCATATATGAAAGAATTACACATGGGAAATGATAAATATCTTCTTATTGATGTGGATCATGATGATCAACAAATCTCTTTAGAAGATGCTGTTAAAGATGTTGTTCCTTTTACAAAGTAATATAAGTTCAGGGAGTTTTTCCTTGAACTTTTTTTATGCACAGGCAATCAATGACAGAACATCATCAAAGGACATATTATTCATATCGTTGACATATCTTTCCATACGTTGAGCATAATCTTCTTCGCTCATATTATCCGGATTATCCAAGTGTATAGTCTTCTCTATGACAGGACTATATTTTCCTTCATCGGTTCCATATCCTAGATAGTCTGTATAATAGACAAAGTGCTGTTTATTGTCTTTATCTGTATGTAAATATAATGAAAGTCCTAGATTGATATTATTCTTTTCTACCATAATAGAATTAATAAGTTTAACTGACAATATTTTCCCTCCGCCAACAACAAAAGGAGTCTATGAGACTCCTGTGGCAAGGAATAGTATATCACATTAAATGCTTGTTGTATGAAATTTATCAAAAAAATTGTTCATAAAACTTTCATATTTTTTCCATCTATTATCCACATTTTTATAATAATATGAATTTATAAAGTGGAAAGGAGAAAAACAATGAAGAAAGTATTTACGATGATTTTATCAGGTATCATGGTGTTTTCAATAACAATCGGAAACGTTATGGCTTCAAATGAAAATCCTGCCATACAGTATACAGAAAACACCATAAATAATCCATATTTAGAATTGAATGAGATTATTCCTGTAATCAATGAAAAAAGTATTGAATTGAAGGGAACGACGAATCCATTATATTGGGAGTTTAAGAATTTTGATAATGCTATAGCTATCATGAAATCCTATAATCAGGATAAAATCGACTTATCAGAATTAACGATTCATAATTGTGAAAAATATGCAGAGGAATTCGAAAAGTTATATACAATAGATGAAGTGGCTCAAGATAAACAGCTTAAGATTTTAAGTCAATTTTTTACAGTCTGTAGAAATCATATTATGAACAAAGAAATATTAAGTCTATATAATCAAAAAGATTATCAATTTGATGAATTAGTGATATTGTTACCATACACGAGTCCAGTCATTGAAAAGGTTATAAATTCAAATGCAACTTTAAGAATGGCTCCAAGAAGTATAAGTGCAAGAGATAGAAGAATCATGCAGCAAAATAGATACGCAAGGGTATATGGCGATAAACCAAATACAAAAAAGTATAAGTATTATCAAGGAGATAATAGGGGAGATTGTACAAACTTTGTTTCACAGATTTTAGTTGCTGGAGGAATAAAAACAAATAACACATGGAAACCTTATACAAGAACCTGGGTAAATGCACATGCTTTTGTTTTATACTGGTATATGAAAACAGGAGCTAAAAATGGATATCCTAACTTTGCTTCAATATCTAAGAGTCTTAAAGCAGGAGATATTATAGGAGCTGATTGGGGTGGAGATGGCCATTATGACCATTGTGCATATGTTGTTGCTGACGGACCTAAAACATCAGCCGGATATTATGATGTGACGATTGCACAACATACTCCAAATTATGTTGCAAAAGCTTCTCAGAAAGGTTGGAAGGATTTAAAGAAAGGATTATATGTAAGATTAAGAATATAGTATGAAAAATAAAACAAAAGGAATCATATTAGGACTGATTGTCGCTATATCACTTGTTGCTATGTTTTTGAATCAACCCATCAAAACAAAAAAAGAAATTCGTTATAACGAAACACATAAAGAAGAAGATGTCCATATGATTATGGACGACGCCATCAAAAGTTATAAGAACGATAATTCAAAAGTCTATAGCGTGTATTATGACGAGAATAAAAGCAAAGAAATGGAAGCTGAGTATGTCAAAAAAGGCAGTTATCGAGAAGTGATAATCGTCTATGTGGAATTTAAGACTTCGTTTTTCAATGCTCCTGAGCAATTAGGCAATAATCACTATTATTTTGATTATATGTATATAGCCGGAAAGACTGCAGAGGCGACTTGGGAATGGATTGATGGTGGATATGTTTAATAGTTTCAAAAAATCAATTGGTAGTTATTTCTAACTACCTTTTTTATATTATAGGAATTTGGTTTCGTTTGGTTGATAAACGCTTAAAGCAAATATTAACAATGAGCAAAATAAAAAGTAATGCACCAGCATTACTCTATTTTTCTGCATGCAAAAACGTAACCA
>NZ_NFLY01000013.1:0-56901 GCF_002161155.1 Massilimicrobiota sp. An105 | reverse complement strand
AAAGTTCTTTCTTTGGCTTCAATGTAAATATTTTTTTAAGTTTGTGTTAAAACTTTACATAAACTTAACATAATATATATGTAATATTAACGATAGTTTACAAGAAATTTGTTAAAGTATGAGTGATTAAAAATAAAGGATGGAATCAATAATGAAAAAGTTTGGAATATTAGTTATAGTCTTTATGGTTTGTTTAGCATTTCTTGGATTTTCAGCCAATGCTGATATAGAAACACAAAAAATCAGTTTAAATGGTTCAACATCTATGGAGAAAATGATCAATGCTATTAAAGAAGGCATTGAAGAAAATTATCCAGAATTATCACTAGAACCACAGTTCACTGGTTCAAGTGCTGGGATTGAAGCTGTTCTCAATGGAACTGCTGATATTGGTAATTCTTCTCGTTATCTCAAAGATGCTGAAAAAGAAAAAGGTTTAACAGAAAATATTGTAGCTATTGATGCGATTGTGATTGTGACAGATACACAAAATAAAGTCGATAACTTAACAACTCAACAGTTAATAGATATTTATAAAGGAAAAATTCGTAACTGGAAAGAAGTTGGAGGAGAAGATCTTCCTATTGTTGTGATTGGGCGTGAGTCTGGTTCTGGAACACGTAGTGCTTTTGAAGAAATATTGAATATTGAAGAACAATGTCAATATGCCAATGAAGTCAATGAAACCGGTCCAATCATTGCAAAAGTCCAGTCTATTCCTGGAGCTATTGGTTATGTATCATTAGATGTTATTGATGAAACAGTAAAACCACTATCTATTGATGGTGTTCAAGCCAGTGAAGAAACAATTCAAAATGGACAATATTCTTTACAAAGACCATTTGTGATGGCAACTAGAGGAGCTATCAACCAACAAAATGAAAATATTCAACATCTTTTCCAATTCATTCAAAGTGAAGACGGACAAAAAATCATACGTGCTGTTGGTCTTGTTCCTGTCGTTGAATAAAGAATCAATAAGAGAGTCTTATTTTCAATATTGAAGATAAAACTCTCTTTTTTTATTTTGTCATTAATAAAAGAGGTAGTTATGATATTGACACTTTTATTTATCTTTTATATACTAAATATAGTTCATACACTGGTTCGAGAGCCAAACCCAGTATAAAAAACTAAGGAAAAGAGATGGCTCACCATCTCTTTTCTGGCTTCTAACTGTTTTTTAGAAGAAAGGAAAATGAAATATGAAAAAGAAAACAAAAATGCAAATGGTTATTGTCATGGGGATTGTTTTCAATGTTATGGGAGCATTCATTGCTATGACACTCTCTATTCCATTTTATATGGATTCTATTGGAACCATATTGGTGGCCGGACTTTTAGGTCCTAAATATGCCATGTTAACGGGTGTATTAGGAAGTATAACGAGTGGAATCACTTTTGATATGTATTCCTTCTATTATGCTCCTGTGCAACTGTTCACAGGCTTCTTTGCTGGATTACTCTATCATGGCAAATGGCTCAAGGGATGGCGTACACCTATTGGTTCATTATTAGTTGGTATTCCAACATCATTATTGAGTGCCTGCATTACAGCTGGTTTATTTAACGGAATCACTTCTGGTGCCAGCAGCACTTTTGTCGTTGTCTTTCATCACTTAGGATTACCATTAGTATTCAGTATCTTGCTTGTTCAAGTTTTTACTGATTACTTGGATAAATTCTTTGCCGTATGTCTGACAAAGGCGATTATTGAAAGAGGACATCTTTATGAGAAATGGGGGGTAGCATGGAAAGATACAGCCGCATTGAAAACAAGCACAAAAGAGAAATCGTTCTTTTAAAAGCCAGACCATGTGCCTGGTCAAAATGCACATTTTGTGATTATATTGAAGATAATTCTACATGTACAGAAGAAATGATCAAAATCAATCAGGACGTTTTAAGTCATGTCACTGGTGAATATGGTGTTTTAGAAATCATTGACTCTGCTAGTATTTTTGAATTACCTCAAGCAACACTATCACTGATTAAACAAATTATTCATGATAAAAATATTCACACACTCTTTGTAGAAAGTCACTGGATTTATCATCAACGTATTCAGGAAATCAGAGATTTCTTTGGTATTGATATGATTGTAAAAATTGGTGTTGAATCTTTTGATGATGATTTTAGAAATCGTGTTCTCAATAAGAATGCGACTTTTTCAAGCATTGAGGAATTAAAAAAATATTTTGATTCACCTTGCCTGATGGTTGGTATTCAAGGACAAACAAAAGAAATGATTCAAAAAGATATGGATATTTTAACTCATCATTTCGATTATGGAACAATCAATATTTATCGTAATAATTCAACACCTATCAAAAGAGATGAATCTTTAATTCAATGGTTTATGCAAAACTATGCCTATTTACAAGATGATCCACGCTATGACTTTTTATGTGATCCTACTGATTTTGGTGTAGGAGACTAATACAATTGAAATATACAAAAAAATGTACGACACATACATCGTACATTTTTTTATACCCATCACAATATTTATCTATATCCGTTTCCAAAAAATACCCATTCACCTTGAGAATTTTGAACACATTCATATCTATATCCTGACACAGATGCATTTTTCCCAAATTCAGGTGGTGCCTGAAAAAAGCCTGTATGAAAATCTAAATAAACAACTATAGCATCCTGATACCCATCATGAATCAGATTCTTTTCAAATGTCTGACTTTCCATTCCATCATAATAGACATCTGTTACTGTTATACCATCTTGATCCATATTGGCAAGTGCCTTATCCATAACCAATCGAATATCTTCTCTTTTATGGATTGTATTATGACGAATTTCTCTATTAACTTCAACTGGCTGATTACAAAATATAACAATGAGTGCTATCACAACAACTATCATGAATATAATGCCTTTTGTTTTCTTTTTCATATTGATGAGCTCCTTACTTATCTTTGAAAATATAATAGACTTTTATTATATATATTATATAAAAAAGATATGAAAAACCTGTGAATATACAATTCCAATATTTTGGTTCTAAAAAAAGGATGCACATGCATCCCTATTCCATTGACTCATATCAGGTAAGTCAATACTCTATTCATCAAATACCCAATAAGAATAAGTTGTTGATAAAGTCATATTTAATTTTCTTTGTAAAGCTAATGATGCCTCGTTTCCTACGACAACCTGACAATAAGGGACTTTCTTTTGTTTCAGTAATTCATTCATCAAATAGCTTTCCAACAAAGAACCATAACCTCGTCTTTGATATTCTTTTTTGATTTCTAAAATGCCCATGCTTCCTTCTCGATGCATACCAATAAATCCAGCTAACTGGCCATCATGAAACAATCCCCATAATGCTTTCTTTTCAATACGATCTTTTATATAATCTCGATCACTCATATGATGATAAATATGATAAACATCATCAAGATAATCCTGAGTCAACACACGTATAGAAACATGATCAGGGATTGTGAATTCTATTGGCTGAGTTGCCATATAAACTGCCTGATAACAGGCAAAATAATCTTTTTTATGATATTCATTGATCAGTAAATCAACAACTTCTTTTTGTTTGACATTATATAATTGATATTGATCTAAATGGCATTGACTCCATAATCTTTTGAACTTGTCTATATCAGTCATAGAAATCATGATGGACTGACTTTCTCTTTCCAGCATAATCAAGCCATCATCTTCATGATAGAAAACATCTGTCATATTTAAACGTAATGGCTCAATAAAATCAATATCATCAATTGAATCTAATATCATCATTCTACCCTCCTGTATTGATTATATCATGGCAGATGACGAAAGGAAGAACGAATTGATCTTAATAATGCATAACAAATCACTAAAGCAACAATCAATATCATACATAAAATATAGACATTTGATAATTGTATAGGTTGTTCAATCAGTAATAGATAACCCCATGTAGCTGGACAAAGTTTTCCAATGGTTTCTAAAAAAGAAGGTAATAAAGAAACAGGAAACATAATACCAGATAAAATGATGGATGGTAAAAAGATGATTTGACTGATCATAGTCAGCTTGGCCTGATTATGAACTGCCAATCCTAAAATACAGGCTATACTTAATGATACCAAAACAAATAATATCAACATCACAAAATATAAAACTGGATGAATAGGACATGTTGCATCAAAAAGAAGAGGAGATAAAATATAAATCAGACTGCTCATCATCATTAAATGAATAAATGCTGATAAAAATAAAGACAAAACTGCAAAATATTCAGGTATATGATTGGCCATATACATTTTCTTAATATCTGTTCCATAAATTTCAGCAATAGATGGTGGTAAACCAATATATGCCCCCATCGAAACACCCATGACTGTCATAGATGCCATCAATGTTTCTTGAGACTCAGGCATGATGGATGTAAAAACACTGCCCATCATTAAGAAAAAGAGTAATGGCACTAAATAACATGTGATTAATAGTGAACGAGAACGGATATCCATTTTCCATTGTAAATAAATCCCATAACCTAATGCTTTCATATTTCATTTCTCCTTGCGACTTCTAAAAAGTGCTGTTCCAAAGTCCCACGATTGACTGTCATATCTAAAATATCAAGATTTTGATTTTGATAGTCCTGACAGATTTGCATCAATGTCTGTTGAATATGTTGTGTCGTATAAACTTCTTCTCCTTCTTGACTATTGACCTTAATATAATAATATCGTCCAAGTTGTTTCACTAATTCTTCTACTGTTCCTATAAAAGCCATTTTTCCTTGCCTTAATATCCCAATACGATCACATAAGCTTTCCACTTCATTCATATCATGACTCGTCAAAACAACCGTCATTCCCTGTTTTTGACATTGGATAATATTTTCATGCAGGGCTTTTCGTCCAGCGACATCTAATCCTGCAGTTGGTTCATCTAGAAAAAGCAGATCAGGATGTCCCATCAAAGCCAGTGCCAGATGAAGACGACGTTGCTGTCCTGTCGAAAGTTCGCTATATGTCTGATCAGCTATTTCTTCAATACCTAATGCCTTGACTATATCTTCATCTAACTGTGCATGCTTCCATTTTGAAAACAACTTCATAGCTTCTTTCACTTTCATATAAGCAGGTAAAGCTGAAGATTGAAGCTGAATGCCTATTTGACCATGAATTTCAATCTGCCCCACATCATATTTTAAAAATCCTTCCAGACATTCTAAGATTGTTGTTTTTCCAGCACCATTCATTCCTAATATGCCAAAGATTTCCCCTTTTTTCACATCAAAACTGACATCTTTTAAAACCTCAAGTGTCTGATATTTCTTTTTCAAATGTGAAACGTGCATAATCGTATCCATCATCATTCCCCCTCAAATGGATTGTATCCTAATTTTTGAAAATAAATTTCTAATGCCGGTTTCAAATAATCATTGACTTCATTTTGTTTTTGAATCCATTCCTGATTTTGTGCATCAGTTAAATGATCAAATTTCATTAAACGTGGTAATAAACTCATATCCCCTTGCGTAAATTCCATAATCAAATTCCAAAACTGACCAGTCATCTGCTGGACCTGTTCATCTTCTGGAGGAAGATGTTTTGCCTTCAGCTTTAAGATGTCTTCATTGAGCTGATGAAATCGTTGAATAAATTCCTGACCACTATCTTTATCAAACTGTTGACGAATATGTTCCAATGTTTCATTATCAAAATGTTTAATTAACCAATAATACTCATTATCCATTTGAAGATTCACAATGATATCTGCATATTTTTTAAAATCAACTGTTTGCATTTGATTGACTTCAACCTTTAAGGCTTTAATGGCTGATAATGTATTTTGAAGCTGTTTGATTTTTTCTTCAATCATGACTTCCTGTTGATGAAGGGCATGTTCTACTTTTTGAGGTGTATCTAAAACTTCTATTCTATTTTTAATATCATCTAAAGTAAAACCTAATGATTTTAAAGATTGAATCTGATGAAGTAAAATCATATCCTGATAAGTATAAAGACGTCGGCCTCCTTCACTTTCACTGCTAGGATGTAACAATCCTTTTTGATCATAAAACTGTAATGTGCGAACAGTTGTTCCCATCTTCTTTGCGAGTTCTCCAACTGTCATATATTTGTGATTATTCATTTTCCATCCCTCCTGCTTTTATTATAATTCATAACGTTACGTCACAAACAAGCATTTTTGTCAAAAATATATGTATAATCTCTTTGTATTTCAATATGAATTCCCCTATAATAAGATTTGGGGTGAAAATATGAAATTACTTGCTAGTGATTTTGATAATACATTATGGTTTGAAGATCATATGAAAGATGAAGATGTCAAAGCCATTCATGAATTTCAAAAACATGGACATCTGTTTGGTATTTGTTCTGGGCGAAGTTTGAGTGGTATTTTACGTCCTTCAAAACCTTATGATATTCAGTATGATTTTTTTATTTTATTAAGTGGGGGACTCATTTTAAATAAGGACTATGAACCTATTTTTGAAAGTCAGATTCCTATATCTTTAGTTAAAGACATCTATGAATTTACCGGCAAACAAAATATGTCGATTGTTCATAATGATGTGACATATCATCTTAATACAAAATTTCAAGATCATATTTTTGATCATGAAATTCATTCTTTCAACGAACTTCCTTTTACACATATTCAGGCTTTTTCATTTCACTATCAAGATCATGAATTAGACCTGGCTCAAAAGATGACACATCTCATTATAGACAAATACGGCCATCAAATTGAAGCTTTTCAAAATAATCAACATATAGATTTAGCAATGAAAGGCTGTTCAAAGGGAAAAGGTATACAAATCATTGAAAAATATTTCCACTTATCACATGATCATGTTTATGGAATTGGAGATAACTATAATGATTTACCTATGTTAGATGCCATTCAACATAGTTATTCTTTTGATTATGCTCCCTTACCAGTTCAAAAACATGCCAAGACAATTGTTTCACAATTGTCCAAGTGTATTTTAGATATTGAAAAATAATTTTATTTTTAATAAAAATAAAGCATCTTTTTTCGCTTATTTCAAAATTATTTATTCATAAATTGACAAATGTATACAAAAATGATATTATCAATGCAATAACAAAGGAGGACATTTTCATGCGGATTTATAAACATGAATATATCATAGCCGATCATATGAGAGTGTCTAGATTGTTGTCAAAGAAAACCATATCTCATGAAGAATGAGATTTTTTATTTAGAGGGGGTATCATATGAAAATTGGTGTTATTGGTCTAGGAACTGTTGGGTTTGGCGTTGTAGAAATCTTAACACAACAAAAAGAAAGATTAGAAAAGCACATTCATGAAGAAGTGACAGTTAAATATGGCTGTGCCTTAAACGAAGTGACTTTACCAGATGGTATCATCTATACCCAAGATTTTCATGATGTTTTAAATGATGATGAAGTTGATGTTGTGGTAGAATTAATTGGTGGAACAACAATTGCTAAAACAATCATTTTAGAAGCCTTAAAAAAAGGAAAACATGTTGTCACTGCAAACAAAGCATTGATTGCACATGATGGTCAGGAAATCTTTGAAACTGCAGCCAAATATCATGCTAAAATCTATTATGAAGCTGCTGTGGGTGGTGGTATTCCTGTCGTTGTTCCAGCTAAAGAAGATTTAATTGCTAATGAGATTGAGAAAATCGAAGGTATTTTAAATGGAACAACAAATTTCATTTTAACATTAATGGAAACAGATAATTTGGATTTTCAGGAAGCTCTCACAATAGCTGATGGCTTAGGATATGTAGAAGCCGATGCCAGCTTGGATTTAGATGGGATTGATGCTGCACATAAGATTTGTATTTTAACTATGAATGCTTTTGAGATTTTCTTTGATTTCAATAAGATTCAATGTACAGGTATTCGTAGTGTCACAAAGAAAGATATAGACTATGCTAAAAAATTAGGATACCGTATTAAGTTGATTGCACAGGCTAAGAAACTCGATCATGGTTATGGAATTGATGTTTCTCCTACCTTAATTGGTATAAAAGACATTGTTGCGAATGTGAATCAAGCATATAATGTAGTAGAAATCACTTGTAATTATTTAGAAAATGTGATTTTCTATGGTAAAGGTGCTGGGCGTTATGTCACTGCCAGTGCTGTTGTGAGTGATATCATCAAAACACATCAACCAACGTTGTGGCAACATCAATATCAATATGTAGAAGAGATTTATCCAATTACATATTCTAAATATTATATCAGATGTGATCATCCTCTAGATATTGACTATGAAATGTATTATTCTCAAGATCATGATCATATCTACATTACAAATCCTATTGAACTGAATGAGTTAAAACAACAACTTCAAGATGAAACCTATAATTTATTGAAAGTAAGGGGTTAAAATAACATGAAAATAATTGTTCAAAAATTTGGTGGAACCTCAACACGTAGTATTGAAACACGTGAACATATGTATAAAAATATTATTCGTGAACACGATAAAGGCAACAAAGTTGTTGCTGTGGTCAGTGCGATGGGGCGCTATGATGATCCCTATGCAACAGATACCCTTCTATCCATTGTTCATACAGATCAATTGACAGATGAAGAAATTGATCGTTTAACAAGTATTGGAGAAACGATTTCAACACTTGTTGTTAAAAGTGAACTGGCTAAAAAAGGCTATGTTGTAGATACGGTAACAAACGGAGAACTGGGTATTTTGACAGATTCACATCATCAAAATGCAACGATTACAACCGTAGAGGGAAAACATATTTTAGATAAACTTAAAAATGCTGATATTGTGATTTGTCCAGGATTTCAGGGATATTCTCAAAATGGAAAAATTACCACTTTAGGT
The DNA here is from genome assembly GCF_002161155.1 of Massilimicrobiota sp. An105. Lineage (NCBI taxonomy): Bacteria > Bacillati > Bacillota > Erysipelotrichia > Erysipelotrichales > Erysipelotrichaceae > Massiliimicrobium > Massilimicrobiota sp. An105. The sequence continues at coordinate 48,043 of NZ_NFLY01000013.1, read as the reverse complement.
CGTGGTGGCAGTGACTTATCTGCTGTTGCTATTGGTGTTGCGATAGATGCCAATGAAGTTGAAATATATAGTGATGTTAACGGTATTTATACAGCTGATCCTCGTATTGTTCCTGATGCGATGAAATTAAATTATATCAGTTATTCAGAAATGCTGGAACTTTCTAAAAATGGCGCTAAAGTTCTCAACCATCGTTGTGTACAATTGGCTGCCAAACATGATATTGTGATTCATGCAAGAAGTTCTTTCGATGAAAGTCAAGGAACATATGTGTTAGGAGATGAAAAAATTATGAAAGATCATTTAAATCAATTCATTATATCTGGAATTACTGGTTCACAAAATGAAGCGAGAATTACTCTCGTTGGTGTTGATGCCAAAGTCAATGGTGCTGGTGAACTCTTTGAAAAAATTGCTGATGCTAATGTCAATGTCAATGTCTTCAGTCAGGCATTAGTCGGTGGTGGTAGAATGGATATTTCTTTAATCATTAATGATAAAGATGTTCCTGCTGTCGTTGAAGTCATTAATGATTTAAAAGAAACATTGCAGGCTAAAAAAACGATTGTGCGAGGAAATATTGGAAAAGTGGCTGTCATTGGTGTAGGTATTAAAAATAATAAAGGTATGTTCCAGAAAGTTTATAATACACTCATGAGTCATGATATTAATGTGGAAATGACTTCTTGTAGTGAAATTAATATTTCTTGTTATATTGATCGAGATGATGTCAAAAGAGCACAGGTTTTATTACATGAAGCATTCTTAGGTTAGGAGGACTATAAAAATGAAAAAATATAAAGTTGCAATTGTAGGAGCTACTGGTGCAGTGGGTAGAGAAATGTTAAGATGTATTTTTCAGTTTCACTTCCCATTTGAAAGTTTAAAATTATTAGCTTCTTCAAGAAGTGCTGGAAAAGTGATTGAATATGAAGGTCATGAATTTGTTGTTGAAGAATTAACTGAAAATTCATTTGAAGGTATTGACGTTGCTTTCTGGAGTGCTGGTGGAAGTATTTCTGAAAAATATATGCCTTATGCTGTTCAAGCTGGTTGTATCAATATTGATAATACTTCTCATTTTAGAATGGATCCTGATGTTCCATTAGTTGTTCCAGAAGTCAATGCCTATGCATTAAAAGAACATAAAGGGATTATTGCTAATCCAAACTGTACAACGATTCAGATGGTCAGTGCTTTAAATCGTTTAAATGAATATTTTGATATTGAAAGAATTATTGTGTCAACTTATCAGGCTGTTTCAGGTGCTGGTGTTGCTGGAATGGAAGAATTATATCGTCAGTCACAGGAAGTTTTAGATGGTCAAGAACCTGTTGCCAAAACATTGCCTTGTGCTTCTGATAAAAAACATTATCCAATTGCTTTCAACTGTATTCCTCAAGTGGATAAATTTGATTTAGATAATCATTTTACAAAAGAGGAAATGAAAATGGTGAATGAAACAAAGAAAATCTTTAATAAAGATATTAAAGTTAATGCCACTTGTGTCCGTGTTCCCGTATTAAGAGGACATAGTGAATCTGTTTATATCGAAACAAAAAAACCAATTGATATGGATAAAGTCTTTGAATTATTATCAAATTCTCATGGTGTTGAACTCTATGATGATATTGAAAATCAGATTTATCCTATGGCAACTCTATTTATTGGTGATGAACTTGTCCATGTAGGGCGTGTCCGTCGAGATTTAGATAATGATCATGCTTTAAGCTTATGGATTGTGGCTGATCAGCTTATGAAAGGTGCTGCTTACAACTCTGTTGATATTGGCTTAAAGATGATAGAGATGGGATTGTTATAATGAATCATAAAATCTTCCAGATGCCCTTTTCTCAAATCTATTCTTTACTGCTTCAAAAAGCATTGAAAAAAGGACGTAACCAAGAAGAAGTTGATACAGTCATTCAATGGTTAACAGGCTATTCTCAAGATCAGATTCACGCAATGTTAAAAACACCTATAGACTATGAACATGTCTTTCTTCAGGCTCCAAGTTTGAATGAAAAAAGATTTTTAATCAAAGGAAGTATCTGTGGTGTTAAACTAGAAACCATTGAAGATCCTATGATGCAAAACATGCGCTATCTTGATAAATTGATAGATGAGCTGGCGAAAGGAAAAAGCTTAGATAAAATATTAAGAAAATAACGAAGTGAATTTTGTTTCACTTCTTTTTTTATTCAAAAAAAGAAGATGAACATTCATTCATCTTCTATTAATTCTTAACAATACGATAATATGTTCTTGATGTAAAGACATAGACAATCGCATAAACAATCGCCACAATAATGACTGAGATGATTGTACATGTAATAAACACCTCTGTTCCACTCAAAACAATATAACTAAACATCATAGTTATCAAATGGAAAGCAAATGCCATGTGAATAACTGAAGCTATCAGTGGTAAAAAGAAGAAGATTAAAACTTGAGAACGAATAGTCTGTTTCACTTCTTTTGTACTCATTCCAACTTTTTGCATAATTTCAAAGCGTTTTTGGTCTTCATAACCTTCTGATAACTGTTTATAGTACATAATTAATATTGTAGCCATTAAAAATAAGATGCCTAAGAAAATACCTAAGAAAAATAAACTTCCATACAATTCCATCAACATGATTCTGACTTCATATAATGAAGAACGATAGAAAGAAATGCCTCCCTGTTCTGTCTCTGTTTCTAAGACAAAGTTATCTAAACACTTTCTTAATATGTCTTCAGCTTCTTTTTCTTGAGACTGATCCTGATATACAATAGAAAGATTTTCTGTTGGCTGGATAGTATCTCCAAAGAAATACGACATCATCTCTTGAATAGCTTCTTCATCTTTCATAATGACAATCAGATTTCTTTGCGCAGTAGGATTTTCATTAGGTAATAAATAGGGTTGATGCACAACTTCCTGAATTGGATATTTTTGTTGATCTATGTCTAAAGTATCTCCAAAGTCAAAGAAATTACTGCTCACTAAAATATTCTGACCACTTAATTGAACATTTTGATGATAGGCACGATTATATTCATCCTGTGTCATCCCTACCAAATATCCCACAACAAAATCTCCAGATTCGTCTAATGCCAAAATATGGTCATTTCCAAAACGTACACTGACTGAATATCTTTTGGTATGAATAAAACTATCAATACCAATATCATGATTCTCTAATTCAGTCTGCATTTGTGAATAAAACTTTGCAAACTCCTGATCACTTGGCAACGTTCCATCATCATAGCCATAAACTTTAAGCTGAAAACTATCCTGCTGATAAGCTGTAATTGTATCTTCAATTCCAAAATAGAGTGAGACTGTACTTGATAACATTACCAATATACATGTACATAAAATACAGATACTTGCCAGTCCTACAGCATTTTGTTTCATACGATAAATTAACTGAGACACAGAAGTCAAGTGTTTTGTCTGATAATAGAAATGCTTATTTTTCTTTAAAAGTTTTAAAATTATAATAGAACCTGCAGTAAATAAACAATAGGTTCCAATAATAACCAAGATAACAGCTACAAAAAATAAGAGCATCGCTGTTGTAGGATCATCAATCGTCACTGCAATATAATATCCTAATCCAAGTGTTACCAAACCGATAATTGTCATCAGCCATTTGGTCTTCGGTTCTTTTTCACCACTTTGAGAGCCTCTTAATAATTCAATAGGGTTTGATAATTGAATTTGAATCACATGAATGAGATAAGAAGCCAAATAAATAGGTAAAAAGACAATAACGACAACTAGAAAAGATGACCATGAAATATGAAATGTCAAGGTTGTAGATAGTCCCATTAAATGAATCAATACTAATGAAACCAGCTGACTAAAAATAATACCAAAAAGAAATCCCATAACAAATGAAATCAATGTTGTGATGATGGTTTCACACAACATCATCATCATAATGTGTTTCTTTTCTAAACCTAAAATATTGTATAAAGCTATTTCTTTTTTTCGACGTTTCATTAAAAAACTATTCATATAAAATAAGAAAATGACAGAAAAGATAACCATCACAATAATTCCTAAATTCAAGATGATCTGCATTGTACTTGAACCCGTTGCCATTTGTTCTAAACCTTTATGTGATGCTAGATAATTAATTAAATAAAACATCATGACAGTAAAGGAACTTGTTAATAAATATGGAAAATATAACTTAGAATTCTTTTTGAGATTGGTTAATGCCAGACGGGGATAAAAGAAAGATTTCATTTTATTTCCCTCCTGTCGCAAGTAATGTTAGTGTATCTGAAATACTTTGATACATTTGCTGATTCGTTTGATTTCCTTTGTAAATTTGATGGAAAACTTCACCATCTCTAATAAATAAGACTCTTGAAGCATAGCTGGCTGCTTTGGTACTATGAGTCACCATTAAAATTGTTTGCCCTTCCTGATTGACTGTATCAAAAATTTCCAACAATTGATCCGTTGACTTTGAATCAAGGGCACCCGTAGGTTCATCTGCCAGAACAAGTTGAGGATGTGTGATAAGTGCTCTTGCAACAGCAACTCTTTGTTTCTGTCCACCAGATATTTCATATGGATATTTCTCTAATAAATCCTCAATACCCAGTTTTGGTGCTAAAGCTTTTAATTTCTGTTGCATAACAGGATAAGGTTCTTTAGATAAGACAAGTGGTAAGAAAATATTATCTTTGATAGAAAATGTATCTAATAGATTAAAATCCTGAAATACAAAACCAAGATTCTTTCTTCTAAACTGTGAGATTTCTTTTTCCTTTAAATGGGTAATATCTTGACCATTTAATAAGACCTGTCCACTGGTTGGCTGATCTAATGAAGCTAGAATATTTAATAAAGTTGTTTTCCCACTTCCAGATTCACCCATAATCGCAACATACTCACCTTCTTCTACACTAAAAGTGACATTGGATAATGCCTGTACCTGTTGATTTGAAAAACGTGTTGTATAAATTTTCTTTAAATTTTTAACTTCCAGTAATGACATTTTAACTCCTCCTTTGTACACTTATAGTTTATAAAAAAAGAGAAATATGTACCATTGATTTATCTTACAATTTCTCTGTTATAACTTACATTTCTGTAAGATTTATTCAACTTGTAAATCCTTAACATGAAAATCAATCATCACTGTTGTTCCCACTCCTTGAGTTGACTGGATATGAATAGGATGTCCTAAATATTTTAATATGCGAGCACATAAATATAATCCTAGACCACTTGCTTTTTTATCCATTCTTCCATTATATCCTGTAAAGCCTTTTTCAAACAGTCTTGGTAAATCCTCCTGTTTAATCCCAATACCCGTATCTTCAATATATAAAACTTCATCTTCAACAAAAATATGTATGCCACCTGTTTTGGTATATTTCAATGCATTGGATAAAATCTGTTCCAAAACAAAGGACAACCATTTGGCATCAGTCAAAACCTGTAAATCTATTGGATCAATTTTTAAAGTTAATTTCTTTTGAATAAAAAAAGTTGCTTGTTTTTTAATAACATCTTGAATGAGCTCATTTAAATCATAACGTTTGATACGTAAATCAGAAGAAATCTGTTCTAATTTCATATAATGTAAAGCCATATCTACATATTGTTCAATTCTTAAAACTTGTAAAAGCATATCGTTTGTTGAAGCATTTTGAGATGTAATTAAAAGTCTTAATGCAAAAATAGGTGTTTTGATCTGATGAACCCATAAAGTGAAATAATCTAACATATCCTGATTATGTATTTCATGTTGTTCTTTCATTTCTTTTAATAAATGATGGATCTGATGAATCAATAATTGATATTGAGTTTCAATATATCCAGAACTTTGTGGTAAATCTAATAAAATCATATCTTCTAATTGAAAGATTGATTCTAAATTATTCGTTTTTTGATAATAGAGAAAATAATCAATCGCAAAATAAACAATCAATAAAACCAGACATAAAATAGTCGCATAGATGACAGCTTCAATGAAAACATTATATAAATAAAGAATCAGACAAAAAATACCAATGCATGATAAATAAAGAATATAAAAAGCTTTTTTATCATAAAAATAATGCAGTAATCTATTCATAAGCCAGCTTATAACCTAATCCTTTTTTTGTTTGAATAAGATGTTCAATATGAAAATCATCTAATTTCTTTCTTAATCTATTCATATTTACACTTAGAGTATTATCATCTATAAATTCATTGCTTTGCCATAATGCCATCATTAAATCATCACGTGATACAAAGACTTCTGATTTTTCAAAGAGAACCTGTAAAATCTTTAATTCATTTTTCGTCAGTTCAATAGTCTGATGATGATAAGAAATAGTTGCATCTAAGATATTTAAAACCAAATCTTTATATGTTAAAACCTGCATAGATTTAGAAAAAGAATATGTACGACGAAGTAACGCCTGAATTTTCGCTGTTAAGACATGAAAATCAAAAGGTTTTGTGATAAAATCATCTGCTCCCATAGAAATAGCCATGACAATATTCATATTCTCATTGGCAGATGAAATAAAGATAATAGGTACTGAAGATACTTTACGAATCTGTTCACACCAATGATATCCATTATAAAAAGGTAAGGAGATATCTAATAAAATAAGTTCTGGCTGTTTTTGAAGATAAAGATCTAAAACATGTTCAAAATCATCCACAACTTCAACTTCATAATTCCATGTTTCTAAATGTTTTTGAATTGCTAAAGCGATGACTTCATCATCTTCGACAATCATGATTTTTTGCATTTTCATCACCCACTCCAATTCCATTATAACATATCTTGATAAAGGTTGTGCATAGCTTTTATACGGGACTTGATGTCATCATGTAGATACTGTGGAGAAATCACTTTAATTTGAGTTTGCATCATCATAATCCAGCCAATCAATCCTTCTGAAATAGAAACATCTTCAATTGTTAATAATAAGCGTTCCTGATATAAACGCTGTACTCGCATATTCAATCCAAAACGCGATACTATCTCTCTTAACTGTTTATAATCACATTCAATAACCAATGTATCACGATGATGAGATATAAACATATTCATCATCTTTTCAATTTCATTTTGGATATCAAATTGTTCCTGAACATTGATATATCCTTTATTTAAAGTCTGAATAGCACGCATACGATCAATACGATAATTGGTTAATTGTTGGGAATGTTTTTCATTATAGGCAATCATATAATAATGATTATTTTGAGAAGTTAAAGAATAAGGAGAAACAATATATTGATCATCTTTATTCCCTCTTTGTGAAGCCACCTCTATGAAGTGATGATTTTGAATATCATAATCAATATATTGAAAAGAAATAGCTTTTTGATGTTCAATCGCTTTCATAATAACTGTTAAATTGATAAATAGAGAAAAAGAATGCTGACGTTCACTTGGTTGAAATAAGACGAGACGTTTTTGTTGATGAAAAGAAGATAGGGTGAGAAGTTTCTTTTGTAAATGTTGCTGATCTTCTCTATTTAAATCCTGATGAAAGGCAATCTGATCTAATAGAAATTGTAATTCACCATCCTCAAATATATCTTCGTCTATCCTATAACCCAATTTATGATAAGAGATAATCAAATCTCTACCTATCCAACCATTAAAAAAATCATTGATTTGTTTGATACAAGAATAAACAGTTTTAATATCAATCTTCATATCCTGTTTCATTAAAGCTTCCTGTATTTCTAAAGCTGTAATGGCTTTATTTGGCGTTTGTAAAATCATTTTCAGTACATAAAACATTCTTTTTCCCATAATAGACTCCTAATGACTCATGACAAGCTGATAACTTTTCTTCCTGTTGTAATGACGCATTAATGAAAGATAATCTTTCATGCTGTAGCTACAAAGTAAATCTAAGACAACTTCATCTTGACAGTCATCTAGCTTCAATAAATATTGATAGGCTAAATGATATTCATCTTCCAATAGACATATTTTAGCACAATCCAGTGTATCTACATGATATTGATGTTCAAGAATAGAAATGACTTGAGAAAAAGACATATTCTCAAAAGGAATCAGATATCGGATCACACAATATTCTTGTAATGTTATTGTTTTTTTAGCTATTTTTTTAAAAATATCTTCCTTCAACAACAAATAATCCTGATGTGAAAACAAACTATTCATCATCATTAAATCATTTTCCATATCCTGATAATTCTGCGCCTGATATAAATGTCTTAAGGCAGCTATAAAAAGTTGTTGATAAAGTCTTTTATCATGTAATAAATGACTCAATTCTTTTTCATGTAAGCAACTGGCAAATAACTCCAATATAGATGAATCTTTCATAATTTCTAATACATAATTTTTCTTTTGAACAAAAGTGATCATTTCTTGTTTTTGATAAGTTTTTTTCATATATGTCATCTCCTTGTATTATCATTATACCCATTTTATGATTTTGAAGATGACTTTATACCTATTTTAACACCTAAAAAACGGAGTTAAAACACTTTTTTTATTTTTTTATATATAGAAAAAGATTTTGCTTTATACAAAATCTTTTCCAAATGACTGATAAATACCCTGGCCATAATAAGAAGATGGTTCATAAAGTATAGGATAGATTTTCCAGTTATCCTCAAGAATACATTGAAACCATTGTCCCTGATATGTAAAACAATATACACAATAGAGCATACCTTCTTGATATTCCATGGCTTCTTGGTATCGTGATAAATGAAACTTGTTTTTAACAAGATCTAAAATCACGGATGAACTCAATATATAATCTGTCATACCTAAGACTTTGAATAACACTTGACAATGTTGTTTGGATATCTGATGTTTTCTTAATAAAGAATACCCCTCTTCATATGACATCTTGGATAAAGATAAAATGTTTTTTTGAATGGTCTGCCACTGTTTATAATCTTTCAATAATTCATATAATAATTGACAGTCAGGATAAGATAAATAAATCACTGTTTTTATCCATAATGTGCCTTCATTTTTAAACACAGGCATATCACTTTGATAAATCCAATAGCCACCCAGCTCCTGTTTTTTATGTTTATTCCCAGCCAAAATATAATCCTCAATATTCAATGAGAAATCTTTATATTCTTGGCCTGCACCATTTAAAGCATAACTGACTTTATGATTTTGTTCATCAATCATCTCTTTCCATAGAGGAGGTAGACTGTTTTCATCAAGAATATAAGGATGTTCCACCGTTCCATTTCCATCACGTATTGTATATTTCAGTTCATTAAGAATTTGATTATTTGGATTGACAGCTCTTCTTTTTATAAACAAAACAATGGCTAAAACAAGTAAAAATATCATCATGATAGAATCAAAGATAATACAAACAGGCTGTGGATTCGTTATTATCCCTATGATTAATGAAAGACATACACTTAAAGCCATCAAAACATTCAACACACAATACAAAATATGTTCTTTAAAATAAAGAAATACTCCAAAATAAATGATCCACAATAATAAATGAATACCATTCATATATGAAAATTGATATTCAATGTTAGCCATAAATGCACATATAAGAGCTCCTACGTACTCTAAAAAATACCATTTTCTATTCATATATACTCATCCTCTCTTACATTATAACAAATATTTTGAAGACATAAAAACAAAAGTTGATATTAAAATAATTTTTTATGATTTATTTATAATAAAAATATTTTTAATAATCACTTTCTTAATTTCCTTATAAAAAAGACAATGAATATTACTCACAATACTCATTGTTGCTTTCTATTGAAATATCTTTATCAAATATTGATTCTATTATACGATTATTTTTCAAATGGTTGATAAGTACCCTTTCCATAATAAAGAGATGGTTCATAAAGAGTTGGTTTCACTTTCCATACGCCTTCTCTCATCTGTAAAAACCAGTTATCATAATAATAGATACAATAAGCACAATAAATCATTCCATCCTGATGGTCCATTGCTTCCTGGTAATCTTCTTTTTGAAAACTGAATTTAATAAATGATTTGATGATATCCTTATCAAATATATTATCTTTTTGAGCAATAACTTTTAATAAACTCTTGGCCACATCTTGTGGAATCTGATTGTCTATTAAAAATTGATAACTCTCTTTATAGGATAAGTTTAACACATGTGATATATTTTCTTGAATCATTTGCCACAGATGATCATCACAAAGCATCTGATATATATTTTTGACATCATCATACGAAAGATAAACGACACCTTTCATCCAAAGGGTTCCATTTTCCTTTAAAGCAGGCATATCACTTTCATATTTCCAAAAACCACCATAATCTTGTTGGAGATGTTTTTTTCCTACCAATACCTTATCTTTAAAACCAAATGTTGGATCTTCGTATTCTTGACTTCCACCATTGAGTGCATACATTACTTTATGATATTGATGTTCTATTTCATCATTGATGGTAAGCGTCTGATCAATATCTAATCTATATGGATGAGATATTGTCCCATCTCCAGGCAAGTTTTTGTGCTGAATATCTTGAGATAATTCCATATTTTGATTTTGACGATTCCATCTCCTTTTAAAAAGCATGATGATAAAATACAGAATAAAAGATAAGGATAAAATACTATCAAAAATAATAGGAACTGTAGAAGGATTATTGATGATTCCCTGAATTAAAGAATAATCAATACCTATTCCCATTAATAAGCCTGATATGGGATAAAGGATACTTTCTTTAAAAAAGAATAAACAAATGAAAAAGAAGATAAAAAGAAACGGCTGTATAGTATTCATATAAGTGAAATGATATTCACTATTTAAATTCATTATACAAAAAATTCCACCAATGCATATAGCCAAGTTTCTCATCTTGATATTCATACATATCACCTCTACTTTCATTATATCAAAAAAAGCTGAGTTTCCTCAGCTTATTCGTCTAGTAATTGTTTTAATTCTGCAATTTTTTGATTATATTCTTCAATATGACGATACATATCCATGACTTCTTCATCAACAACACCTGATGTCTGAATTTGTTGATAATAATATTTTCCTAAGTCACGAAAAACATCATCACGATCAGATTCTAAATTTTTCATTTTAAGCTTCAATTTGGCAGTACCAGCTAATTCCTGTGTTTTATCAATAGCCTCTTCTGTCAATTTCGCTGCTTTTTTTGTGAGATCATCAAATAAAGGCATTTGTTCATTCTCCTATCCTGTATATTTTTTGATATATTGTACACCAATACCTCCAACTCCCATATGGGCACCAACAACAGCTGGAAGTTCTCTTAACTCTAATTCAACATTTCCAATTTTTTCTAAAACCATCTGTTTCACTTCTAAAGCTGAACTTTCACATAAGACATGTTCAATTGTGACTTTATATTCCTTAGCATTGACACCTAATTCGACCATGCGATTCACAAGTGTAGCTTTGGCTTTAGATAAGGTTCTGACTTTTCCAAGTACATCTATTTTACCACCCAAGTCATAATTTAATTCCATCACTGGAACAATTTTCAACATGCTGGCAAGTAATGCCACTGCTGGCGTAATACGACCACCTTTCTTTAAATGTTCTAAGTTAGGGGCCATAATAATCGTTCCAGAATGTTCAATCATGTTTTCAAGAATATCTTGAATTTCACCAACACTCTTACCTTCTTGAATCAACTTAGCAGCAGTGAATACTAAATATTTTTGATTGCCTGCAGTTCCTTTTGTATCAATTAAAGTGATTGGAATACCCACCATTTCTCCAGCAATTTTCATCCCATTTAAAGTTGATGATAATCCTGTCGCAATGGGTAATCCAATAACTTCATCATAACCAGCATCTTTGATTCTTTGTAAAATATTCACCAGTTCCCCTGTTGCAGGTTGAGAAGTCATGACCATGATATCCTCTTTTTCCATAGTTTCAAAAACTTCCAAACTGGTAATGTCTTTTTGATCTAAATACGTATGATTTTTCATCGTAATACATAAAGGCACAATAAATATACCTTGATCTTCATATTGATTTAATTCTATTTGACAGCCACTATCAGCTAATACTGCAATCTTAGCCATCTCGATCCCTCACTTCCAAAAGTTAATTTTTCTCTCATTATTATAACACTTTTGACAATAAAATGAAATCATATATAATAAAGAAAGAAAGGTGTGACATCATGATTTCTATTGAAGATTATACAAGCCATACATTAGTTATTAAAAAATCTGAATTCGTTTGTCATTTGATTCCCTGTAGTCAAATTGAACAGGCTAATGATATGATTACAAAATATAGCGATCCACAAGCTACACATAACTGTGTTGCCTATATTATTGGTCCTCATGAAAGAGCATATGATGATGGTGAACCATCTGGAACGGCGGGTATGCCTATGTTAAATGTTTTAAAAATGCAAGGTTTAACAAATATGATAGCGATTGTGACCAGATATTTTGGTGGCATTAAACTTGGCGCTGGGGGATTAACACGAGCATATAGCCAAAGTGTAGCTGAAGCTCTTAAAGTCGCTCATATCGTTGAAAAAGAACTGGTTGATTTATATAATATAACAGTTGACTATACATACACACGTAAACTTGAGCATTTATTAAAAGTTCATCACATCAAGTGTATAGATATTCAATATCAAGAACAAGTTTCTTATCAATGTTATTTACGTAACCTTGATTTTCTGGATATGATTCAAGATTTCACAAACAATCAGTTTCAAGCCGAAAAAATAGGCAGTGACTATATCCCAAAAGATGTTTGACACTTATATGCAAAGTTGTTATAATTTGAATATGATGAAAACAATAAGACTTGTCTGTACGCTCAACAGTCATGTCTTTTTTATTACAAGGAGGACGTATGGGGTTTTTAGAAATATTGATCATTGGTGTCGGGTTATCCATGGATGCTTTTGCGGTGAGCATCTGTAAAGGCTTATCAACACGCATGCTTAAACTCAAACACGCTTTGATTTGTGGTGGTTATTTTGGCTTTTTTCAAGGCATTATGCCATTTTTAGGATATGTATTAGGTATTCAGTTTAAAGATAAAATTGAAAGTATTGATCATTGGATTGCTTTTATCTTATTAGCTTTAATTGGAATCAATATGATTAAAGAAGCTTTTGAGGATGAAGAAACATGTAATACAGAATTTTCACCTAAAGTCATGATTCCTTTAGCGATTGCTACTTCCATTGATGCTTTAGCTATTGGTGTTACTTTTGCTTTTTTAAATGTCAATATTTTATCAGCTGTTTCTATCATTGCCTGTACAACTTTTGTGATTTCAATGATAGGTGTGAAAATCGGACATGTCTTTGGTATGAAATATAAATCTAAAGCTGAAATTGCTGGTGGTATTATTTTGATAGGTATGGGTATTAAGATTTTATTAGAACACCTTCATATTTTTGGTTAATCATTCAAATTTTATTCATATTGAGGTAAGATAATAGATAAGAGGTGAAAGATTATGAATGATGTCGCAAAATTATATCAAGTCTATATCAATAGAGAAGTTCAAGTCGCTAAAAATGAAATATTAAACACAACAAGAATCAATCAAAAGATTTTATCTTTTTTACATGATTTATCTGAAGTTGCACTTGAATCAAGATGTTATTTATTTTGGGAAAAAGAAGAACCTGTCAATCATCAACAGTTATTAGAAAACTATCTTGAAGGTTTAACGATGTTAATGTCTATTGGTTATGAATTACGTATTGACAGTATTAAAAATCATACAGAAATTCCTGAAAATCAAGATCTTTATTCTTTATTTTTCAAGATTTATCAATCTATTTTAAATGTTCAAAAACAATACTCTAGTGAAGACTATCAAAATACTATTGATGATTATTTTACATTAGGTTTTAAATTAGGTATTGATATTGATGAAATCATTGATAATTATCAAAATGATTAATCCTCATTCTATGAGGATTTTTTTATATGAAAAAGCAATCACTGATGTCGTGATTGCTCATCCATTTTCTTTAATTCATTTAATAATTCTATTGTATGCGGTAACCATTGACCGATTGTTTGAATCATAATCACAATTTCATTTTTAATGTATTTTAACTGTGGTTTATCAAATAAACGATTAACCAATTCAAAAAGCTGATCACCTGCAATACGGGCTGAAAATTCCTGTGTCAACATAATTTGAACATATCCACCTGCATCTTTGACTTCATCAATGAAAGGCTGTGTACATAAAATTTCATATTTTCTTTTCAATACAATATTATTCACTTCTCTAGGCAATGTTCCATATAAATCTTTTAATTCTTTTTCTAAAGATTGTAACTGTGTTAAATGTTGCGCTTTATATATACGTTGATAAAGATTTAATTTTTCCATATCATTTTCTACATAATTTTCAGGAATATAACCATCAACATTGACATTTTGAACAGGCACTTCTTTTTCTTCTTTTTTCTCTCCCGTTTTTTCTTCAATAGCCTCCTGAAGAATCTTCATATACATATCAAAACCAACTGTATCAATAAATCCAGCCTGTTCTCCTCCTAGTATATCACCAGATCCACGAATAGATAAATCACGCATAGCAATCTTATATCCACTACCTAATTGTGCAAATTCTTTAATCGCCTTTAAACGCTTCGTTGCTTCTTCATTCATTTGCTTGTTCTTTGCATACAATAAATACGCATAAGCCAAACGTTCACTACGACCAACACGTCCTTTAATCTGATAAAGCTGAGATAAACCAAAACGATCAGCATTTTCAATAATAATGGTATTGGCATTAGGAATATCAATACCGGTTTCAATAATCGTTGTACAAACCAGAATATCATATTCTTTATCTACAAAAGACTGCATCACCTTTTCAAGTTCATCTTTGCTCATACGCCCATGTCCAATACCAATTTTTGCCTGTGGAACCAATCTAGCAATTTCATTAGCCACACTTTCAATATTGGCTGTCTGATTATGTAAATAGAAAACTTGTCCTTTTCGCCCAAGTTCACGTTCAATCACCTGTTTGACAAGCTGATTGCTTTTTTCCATGACATAAGTCTGTACTGGCAAACGATTTAACGGTGGTGTTTCAATTTGTGATAATCCACGAATTCCCATTAAAGACATTTGTAAAGTTCTTGGAATTGGTGTAGCAGTTAAAGTTAAAACATCTATTGTCTTTCTGATTTCTTTAATTTTTTCTTTCTGTTTAACACCAAAACGCTGTTCTTCATCAATACATAATAATCCTAAATCTTTAAAAACAACATCATTTGATAAAATACGATGTGTCCCAACTAATAAATCAATCTTTCCTTCCTTTAAATCACTTAAAATCTGTTTTCTTTGTTTCGTCGTTGTAAAACGATTTAATAAAGCAATAGTGACTGGAAAATTTTCAAAACGAGTAACCATCGTATGATAATGCTGTGAAGATAAAATCGTTGTAGGACATAGAAAAGCAACTTGCTTACCACCTAAAATAGCCTTAAAGCAGGCACGTAAAGCCACTTCTGTTTTCCCAAATCCAACATCTCCACACAACAATCTATCCATAGGACGTGGCATTTCCATATCAGCTTTAATTTCTTTGACAGCCTCTTTTTGATCTGGTGTCAGTTCATAACCAAAACATTCTTCAAACTGTATTTGCATAGCATCATCTTTAGGAAATGCAAATCCTGGCTGTTTCATTCTTTGTGAATATATTTCAATTAAACGATCTGCCAAATCATCAACCTTGTTTCTGACTCTTTGTTTTGTTTTTTGCCATTCTGTACTATTTAAAGAATGAATTTTTGGAACTTTTCCATCTCTGGAAGCATATTTTCGTACCAGTTTAAAATTTTCTACGGGAATATATAAAGTATCATTTCCTTTATAGGCAATATACAAGTAATCTTTTTTCACACCTCTGACTTCCAGTGTTTTAATACCCATATATTGTCCAATTCCATTGACATCATGAACAACATAATCTCCAATATTTAATTCCGTATAATCATTGATGACTTTTGCATCTTTATATTTAATGTAGCCTTTTTTCTTTTGACTGTTAACCTTAAATAACTCTTTTTCTGTCAACAGGATCACATGTTCTTCACAAAAATCTATACCTGTTGATAAATCACCCATATAAATATTAATTCCCTGATAAATATGATCATCATGACCTACCAAGGCATAAGAGAGATGATATTGATCCAATAAATCTGTCATCATTTGAATCTGATGACTATTTTCAAGACACATAAGGATTTTATTTTGAATGAGATAATCTTTGATTTGTTGAATCAATTGATTTTCATTCAATAATGGTAATTGAATTTCTCTTGTTAAAAAGGAAATTTGTTTGTCATTCGTTCTAAAATCAACAAAGTCAATATCTGTCTTTTTTAATAATGAGTCTAAACTTTGAAATAATGACAATCCTTTTACCATTTTCCCTATGTCTTGTAATTCATGAGAATAGTAGAATGTTTCTTCTACGTACTGATTATAGACTGATTTTATTTTTTCCTGACTTGATGTTACAATCAGCACATCATCAAAATAACAACGTAATGACGTTGATGATGAAAACAATCCCATGTACTGATAAAGACGAGATGAATAATCATGATTCTTAATAGATTCTATATCAATAGAAATTTCCTCATCTAAATCATCCTGATAATCAGGACACTGTGTTTGACTCTGTAATGTTTCAATCTGTGAAATCACATGTTCTATTTCCTGATCATCATAAAGCAGATCGGTCGCCGGTAAGATTGTAACTTCCTGAACATTTTCTAAAGAACGTTGTGTATTTTTATCAAAGAAACGTAAGCTTTCAATTTCATCATCAAAAAATTCAATACGAATAGGATTCTCATATTGGATAGAGTAAACATCTATAACCCCACCACGTTTTGAATAGTAAAATGGTTCATCAACACGTTGTATCATCTGATATCCACTATGGATAAGCTTTTCTCTTAATGTCAAAGGATCAATGGTCATACCTACAGATAAATGTAACTGAGAACTTTCAAAAAGAGAAGGATGTGGTATATAACGTAAATAGCTTTGAGTATGGCAAATCACAACGATTGGCTGATGTTGCAGTAATAATGACAAAGTATGAATACGTTCTCCAACTAATTCCTGAGAAGAAGCTAAAGCTTCTACACGTAATGATTCATCGCATGGAAAGAAAGCGACTTTTTGATGCAACAAAGGATACAGCTCCTGATATAAAAGCTGTGCCTGATATAAGCTATCTTTAATCACCAGCATTGTTTTTGGACAAGCGAAAAAAGCACTAGCAATGAGAATCGCCTCATCGCTAGCGTGAGATACAACAATCTCGCCTTTTCCTTTTTTCATTGCAAGATATGCTGAATTATTTTTTAAAATCTGAATAATCTTCTTCATATCTTTTCATCTCCTAATTAAAAGCATTCATTGCGGCTACAAAATCTTTATCAAGCATCATCTGAACAGCTTGCGTGGCTTTTTGAATACCATCTTCGATAAGTGACTGCTGCTCCTTGGTGAAACGTCCTAATACATAATCCACCACAGGTATTTGGGGATGTTTATCAATACCCACGCGGATACGTTTAAAATTTTGTGTACCTACATGAGCAATAATACTTTTCACTCCATTATGCCCTCCAGCACTTCCACTTTGTCTTAAACGTAACTTGCCTGTTGGCATATCCATATCATCATAAATCACCAGTAAATCATCGACATCAATTTTAAAGAAGTTCATGACTTGACTTACGGCTTCACCTGAATTATTCATATATGTCATTGGTTTGAGTAAAATAATATCTTCCCCTTGATATTTTAATTTGACATATTCACCTTTAAATTTTTTTGTATTTATAGACACATGAAAATCATCTGCTAAACAATCCATAACCATAAACCCAACATTATGTCTTGTTTTCTCATATTCTTTACCTGGATTTCCTAACCCAACGATTAACTTCATATATAACTCCTATCTTACTAATATCGCTAGACAAACTCCATTCACATCTAATTGATGATCTAAAATTTTACCTTTTTCACTATGATATAAAAGTTGGAAACCATCTTCCACTTCAACCTGAAGTGTTTCTAGAGAAGCATTAAAGTATATGATAAAATCCTTATATTCTCCTTCATTTTGATGTAATGAATATTTAATCATACGATGATTAATATTTTCTGTTTTCACATTTTTACGTATCATATCATAACTTCCATATCTAAAACAAGGATTATTTTTTCTAAGGTGAATTAAAAACTGTACAAATTGAGTCGTATCAATTTCCATATCTTTACGATTCCAATCTAATGCATTAACCTGATCACCAGCATTATATGTATTAGAAAGTCCACCTTTTGTTCTAAAGAATTCCTGCCCACTATGCAAGAAAGGAACACCTTGCGATAAAATCACTGCGGCCATCATCAGACGTGAACGTCTTTTTCTAATCTTTTCAGATTCATCATAATTCGAAATCTGTAATTTATCATAACATGTCGCATTATCATGACATTCTACATAATTAATAGATTGTGTAATTTTCGCAAACATATCTAAATTACAAATAGCTTTCATCGCATCATTTGTTTTATACGTATCACCTGAGAAATAACCTTTTGTTTCCATCTGGTTCGTACCTCTTAATGTATCTCTAAAGAAATCATTAAAGAATCCAATATATGGTGTTTTCAAATTATTTTGAATCGTTGTACGCATCTCTTCATCTAAAGCTGTAGGCATATTCCATCCTTCACCATAGACAACAAATGAAGGATCTAAAGCTTTTCCTTGTGCATCTACAAGTTTCATTGTTTCCTGGTCAATGATACCCATTAAATCAAAACGGAATCCATCAATACCATATAAAACCTGCCAGCGTCTACACATATCTAAAATATATTTACGACACATCAGTGCTGTTGTATTTAAATCATTACCACACCATGAGCCATTAGAAAGGCTACCATCTCCATTTCTTCTAAAGAAATAATAAGGCACTGTTCTTTCAAGAGCATTGATATTGACATCATGCATATGATTAAAAACAACATCCATCACAACACGTATGCCTCTAGAATGTAATGCTTCAACCATTCGTTGTGCTTCAGTAATACGCATATAACCATCGTCTGGATCTGTCACATAGCTTCCTTCTGTCACATTATAAGCTAATGGATCATATCCCCAGTTATATAGTTCCAATGGATTCTTTTCATCCACTGTCGCAAAATCAGCAATAGGCATCAACTGTAAATGAGTAATACCTAAACATGATAAATAATCTAATCCCGTTGGATTTCCACTATCTGTTGATGTATTTAATTCTGTAAAAGCTAAAAACTTTCCTTTATTTTTCATCCCACTGGTAGAAGACATAGAAAAATCTCTAACACTTGTTTCGTAAATCACCATATCAGTCATTTTCTCTAAAACTGGTAAATCAAACTGACGACATGGTACTTTTTCTAAATCCACAATAATGCTGGCACGTCCATTTGATGATGAAGAATAAGCATAAGGATCTAAAGTCACTTCATAACTGTTTGTATGTCTGATTAAATAAACATATTGTTCCAATTCTAAATCTTCACAGACTTCAACAAAATAAATACCTTTTTTTTGCCTTTTCATTGGGAACAATTCTGTTTCCCCATTCCATTTCATGACTTTCAAAATGACACCAGTCGCAAGTGGTGCCCAAACTTTGAATGTTGTTTTCTCTTTTGTATATTGATTTCCTAAATCATTATGATCATAAAAATATAATTCATCAAATTCTTCACACATAGATAGTTTGGAAAAATCTAAATAACAGCTTAAACCATAGGCATCAACAACCTTATAAACTTTTCCCATTGTAAAATTGGTATGAAATACATATTCCTGAAATCCGTCCTGACTACTATTATTCAACGAATCTCCATTCAATGGTATCAATTCATCATTTTCAATATTTTTAATATAAAATTGGCTACTAATGCCATTATAATATCCTTTAGATAAGTAAACTCTAATCTCATCAAAAGCAACTGCATAAGCTTTCATCCTTACTGCACTTTCTTCCATATAACCATCCTTTCTCTTTAACACGACTATTAACCATTCCAAGTATAACATAAACAAATCTAAAAAACTATCAAAGAATGTAACCCCTTTACTTTTCTTGTTTAGGTTTGATACTTTATATCAATTGTCATATAAAAAAACAAATATACCTTTCAATAGGTATATCTGCTTTTTATTGATGTTCTATCATCTTCATAGCTTTCATTGCTTCTCTGGCTTTATAGAAACCTTCAGCTATGTTCAATCCATGATCTCCAATTCTTTCAAAATCTGTAAGAATTTTTGTATAGACAACACTGTTCTCTGTTGTACATTTTTTATCTTTTAATCTCTTAAGCTGATTCACTGTAAACTGATGATGTGTCTTGTCTATGTTCTCTTCTATTACATCAACTTTGTCTACAATGCTACTGAACTCATCATAGTTCATGATTCTCAGCTCATCTAGTATATTGACACAAAGACTGCTCATGATTCCTATCTCATCCATGGCTTCATGTGAGAATCGTCTGTCTTCACTTTGAAGTAGCTCGGCCCTTTGGGCTATGTTCACCGCATGATCTCCAATTCTTTCAATATCTGATGATATCTTCATGAATAAACCAATGGCCTGTGATCCTTCTATTGGAAATTCTGTTGAAATCGCATTTGTTGTAAAGTCTACGATATTTTTATTCAAATAGTTAATATATTCTTCATTCTTTTGTAGCTTTTCATATTTGTCTTCCTTGAACTCTATCAAAAGTTCAAATGATTTACGAACATTGTCTATTGCAACATCTAGCATGTTCTGTGTTTCATTGAACAACTGCGTATTCGCAATTGCACTTGTTCCAATATGATAGTCGTTTGTAAAGATACCAAAGTCTAAGTATTTTAACTGCATCTTTCCTTCCAATTCTGGCTTTTCTGGTAAAATAATGAATGATAAATCGACCAGTTTTGTTCCAATTGGTAACAAGATGATTGTTGTCACAACATTAAATACTGTATGTACATTGGCAATTTGTGACACGACATTACCTGGTGTCAATGACTCCATAAACGCAGCAAATGGTGTCAGCATACTAATAATAACAAAGATAATTGTTCCTATAATATTGAATGATAAATGAATAATGGTTGTACGTTTGGCATTACGATTAGCACCAATGGAAGCCAATACAGCCGTAATACATGTTCCAATATTTTGTCCAAATAAAACATAAATGGCAGATGGTAATGTAATAACACCACTCATCGCTAACGCCTGTAAAATACCTACTGACGCTGATGATGACTGAATGATGGCAGTAAAGACTGCACCCACCAAAATACCAATCAATGGATTTTCAAAGTTTGCGACAATATTCGCAAATTCTGGTGAACTTCTTAATGGTGCCATAGCACCAGACATCATTTCCATTCCCATAAATAAAATACCTAAACCAGCAATAATTTCACCAATTGCATCAAGTTTCTTGCTTTTGAAAAAGGCAATCAACACAACCCCAATAAAAGCAATAATAGGTGCCAAAGCTGTAATATCCAAGGCAATCAACTGTCCTGTGATTGTTGTCCCAATATTGGCACCCATGATGACCCATACAGCATTTTTTAATTGCATAAGTCCCGCATTGACAAATCCTACTGCCATAACAGTTGTGGCAGAAGATGATTGCATGATTGCTGTGGTTAAAGCTCCTACCAGCGTTCCTAAAAAACGATTTGTTGTCAATTTTTCCAAAATTGACTTCATCTTATTCCCGGCAGCCAGCTCCAAACCAGTTGACATCATTGTCATCCCATAAAGGAATAAAGCTAACCCACCTAGCATAGAGAATATGTTTGTCAGTTCCATCTCTTCCTCCTATTTACACACAAAACAAACTTAACATAATCCTTACATAATGTAAACATAAATTTTACATAGTTCATTAATAAAATACTGTTATATCAACAAAAAATAGAAATTTGACTTTTTCTTTGTCATTATTAATATAACTATTCGCTATAATATTAAACTGATAAAACATATTCAAATTTATAAATGTTAATCCTCAATCTACTATTCATGGAATCGAATCACATAGATATAGTTAAACATGACCATATTTGCAAAAATGATGATAAATCCTATTAACGATCCTGATCCTATTTTTGTTAAGTATAAATAAGTTATAATACTATACAATATCATTACTACTGTTAAAGAAAATATATGAAATACTTTTGAACTTGGTATCACTATTTCAGTATCTTTACCTTCCTTTATTTTTTGTATCAGTGCAATCACAGATAAAATTGCAACTGGAATTATAAAAATCAAGTCAATTGAATTTAAAAATGATTCTTTAAAGAAATGAAATAGCATGGTTTCTAAACGTACATCTTTCCACCCTAAAATATCAGAATTATATGCTATTATAGTCAATATTATACTTAATATATTGAACAATATTGTAGAAGTATAATATTTCTTTCTTTTTAGAACATACATTTTAACATAAACCTCCCCCCCATTCATTTTAAAATTAACGAATAGAAACGTTTTTATCCATATCCATTGATTATTCTTATTTATATCTTTTAATTAAAGAATACTACATTCATACTGTTGAGATTTTAATAACTCATTTCATTTAATAATATCTCCAGTCAATTTATATTCACACTTTACAAAACACAATTCATCAAGATTTTTTATAATGTTCTTTATTGATAAGTTTTATAAAATCTATAAGATCTAGTTTAGTTTCAGGATATAAGCTGAGAATATTATATGGATCTTCAATTAATAAATTAGAACTTTTAAGAATTTCTATAAACAGAAGTACATCTTTTCTTTGTGTTGAATTATATGTCATTGGAATATCATAAATTGTATTATGTTGAGTTAAAACTTCCATAGTTATTTGTGCAGAATCAAATCGTACTCCTGTAGTAAGTCCATAACATATTTTTATCTTTTTTATATCCGAATATTTAATCAATAATTGTTGTGGTTTTTTTACAATTTTTTCATAAAAACTTAGCAATTGGTAATATATGATTTCTTTATTTCGATTATCAATTGAACATCCATTTTTTTGTGTACCCATTAGTATATATTCAACCATAATCACACCTCCTGATTTAAAAAGAGAATACTATGAAATGGATAATACATTATCTATACTTTTATTATATATATTTTTTAAGAAAAATCTCTTTTACATATATGAAATGCAAAAATGATGCACAGAAGACAAATATATATTCTTTTGCTGTATTAAAAATAAATTCCATATTTTCTATAATCTCCAACCTTTTCAGTCAATTAAAAAAACATAAAAATGTTTTTTTTATATTTCATATGTTTATATATGCTATACTTATTATAGGGAGGAGATGAATATTTATGAAAATAGCAATATTCGATGATGATGTTAAATTCTCTCAAAATCTATCAAATGAATTCAAAAATTATTTTAAAACATTAATTAGCCCAATAGAAATTCGTATAATATCTAATCATTTTTCATTAGATTCTTTTTATGATTTTGATATTGCTTTCATTGATATAGATCTAAATGGTCAAAATGGCATTGCTTTAGCCAAATATATGACTGATATTTCTCCAAAAATTTTAATAATCTTTATATCTTCAAAAGATGAGTTAGTATTTAATGCGCTGTCAGTACCAACTTTTCAATTCATAAGGAAATCAAAATTTAAAGAAGATTGTACCAAAGTATTTAAGCAATTATATAAGCATATTCAAACTTATAACAAAAAAATTATTTTAGAGATAAATGGTAGAAAAACTGTCATAAATTTAAATGAAATTCAGTATCTCCTATCTTTTGGCCGAGATTTATTAATTAAAACAATCTCAACAGATTATATTATTGTTTCTACAATAAAAGAAATGATGATCAAAGTAGAAGAAAAATCATATTATGATTTAATACAAATAAGCAGAAGTCAAATCGTAAATTTAAATTATGTTACTCATATAAAATCCTCAAAAGTTGTATTAAATGATAACTGTGAATATTCAATTGGTAGAAAATATAAATCTACTTTTATTAAAAAATATGAGGAATTTCTTTTACGATGATTGTATTTGATTTTTTAATGACCTTTTTTGAGGATTTTATAATTAGTTATTTTTTAATGATAATATTTAGCAACACAAAAAGATATAGTTTAATTTTCTTTATGACATTCATTACCTTAATTGAAACATTCATTTTAAATAACTATTTTATGAATAATGAATTATTATTCTTTTCATTAGTCATTACTTGGGCAATTTCATTATGTTTTATAAAAAAAAGAATTCATATTCTTTACCTACTATTACCATGTTTAATGATGGGATTATTGCTCATTTCTAATATCAGTTCATTCTATCTTACATCCCTCATTTTTAAAATAAAAATCAATCAAATTAACTTTCATCAAGAATTATTAATAATCGCAATTATTATTTCACGTTGTATTTTTTTCTTAAGTATTGTTTGGTTAACAAAAATAATTGAAAAATTAAAAATAATAGAAATAAACAATAAATTATTTGAATTTAATTCATTTTCAGTATTTATCATTTGTCTATTATCAATTTTAACAACCATAGGTGAAAGTATAGTATATGGAATTTTTGATTACAAAATTTATGTTCTTTTATCTTTGGAATTTGTAATTATGTGTTTTGCATCAGTAAAATTATTTCTAGATATAGTAAAAAGTTATAATCAAAAATTAGAAATTCAATCTCAATTATTACAATCTAACTATACTCGTAAAATGTATTTTGAAACGAATAAATTAGCATATAAACTTTCTGAAGAAAAGCATAATATATATTATATTTTAAAAAAAATAGAAAATATTGCGAAATCACAAAACAATTTTGAAATAATGAATTCTATTCACAATGCATTAGCCAAAATATATAAAACAGATATTCCATATACGTCTAAAAATCCCGTTTTGGATTACATTATGACCAAAAAAATTTGTCAACTTAAATCAGATAAATATGATGTTATATATATTGCTAATATTGACGAAGATATAATATTAAATGATCATCTTTTAATAAAAAATTTAGAAGAATATATTGATATATGTACATTAAATAATCCAAATAAAGAAAATATAAATTTAGTCATTAAGATATATAAGAAAGCTGAATATATTATTTTTAAAATAGAAATTGATTTATTTTTAGATATATCAACTTCAATATTTTTATTTGATGAAAAATCAACACATATAAAAAAAGAGATGATAGATCATCAAGATGATAATAAAACAATTATCAAAGTTTTAATTCAATAAAAACAATCAATATATTGTCTTAAATTTGACTAATAAACAGTTTCATATGTTTTCTTCATTATAATGAATCTAGATAATAATATTAAAAAACACATTTATTATTATCATAAGATTCTTTTTTATTAAAATTAACTCATCTTTCAATATGAATGCTTCGCACTAACTAAACATTTCAGTTTCAAATTTTTATAAAATAAAAAACCAATAAAATAAGTTTGACCTTACTTCATTGGTTTCCATTTTTTTATCTTTTCACTCTATCTAATTTCCAGATATCCTTAACATATTCTTCAATTGTACGATCTGATGAGAAATATCCAGATTTTGCGATATTGACAAGACACATTTTAGACCATCTTGAACGATCACGATATAATTCATCTACTTTTGCCTGAGCTTTTAAGTAAGCTTCAAAATCGGCAAATAAGAAGTATTCATCATTACGATTCATCAATTCATCAAAGATCATTCTGAATTCTTCACGTGATTCATGGAATGTTCCATCAACTAATGAGTCAACAACATGTTTAATACGTGGATCATTATTATAATAATCCCATGCGTTATATTGACCATTCCATCTTAATTCATTAATTTCATTATCTTTTAATCCAAAGATAATCACATTGTCATCACCAACACGTTCAGCAATTTCCACATTAGCACCGTCAAGTGTTCCTACTGTGACAGCACCATTCATCATAAATTTCATATTACCTGTACCACTTGCTTCTTTACCAGCTGTTGAAATCTGTTCAGAAACATCTGCAGCCGGCATAATCTTTTCAGCAATTGTGACACCATAGTTTTCAATAAAGACAACTTTTAAATATGGATTTGTTTCAGGATCATTATTCACAACATCTGCAACACTATTAATTAATTTGATAACTTTCTTTGCAAAATAGTAAGCAGGAGCAGCTTTTGCACCAAAGATAAATGTTCTTGGATAAATCTTAAATTCAGGATTCATCTTCATTTGCTGATATAAATAAATCACGTGCATGATATTTAATAATTGACGTTTATAAGCATGTAATCTTTTGACTTGAATATCAAAAATACTATTGACATCAACTTTAATACCATTGTGTTTATAAATATAATCAGCTAAAACTTGTTTTCTTTGTTGTTTGACATTGTAGAATTTACCTTGAACAATAGAATCATCAACATAATCCATTAGTTTTTCTAATTCTTCTGGATGTTTAATCCAATCATTTCCAATTGTTTCATTTAATAATGATGATAATTCAGGATTTGAATAAGCTAACCATCTACGATGTGTAATACCATTTGTTTTATTGTTGAATTTCTTTGGATATAAGAAATAGAAATCTTTCATTTCCTGTTCCATTAAAATTTGTGTATGAAGTCTAGCAACACCATTAACACTAAAACTTCCTACAATTGCAAGATGAGCCATATGTACTTGTCCATCTTTTAAAATCATAACACGATTTAATAAATCTTCATCGTTATCACTGATATGTTTTACATATCCAATAAATCTTCTATTGATTTCTTCGATAATCTGATAAACTCTTGGAAGTAATGCCTGCATTGTTGAAATTGGCCATTTTTCCAATGCTTCTGATAAGATTGTATGATTTGTATAGGCACATGTTTGTGTTGTAATATGCCATGCTTCATCCCAATCCATATCATATTCATCAATTAGGATTCTCATCAATTCAGGAATCACCAATACTGGATGTGTATCATTTAACTGAATAACATTCTTTTCATGGAAATTAGATAATGATGGATAAACTCTTAAATGATTTTTAATAATAGCACGTAATCCTGCTGATACAAAGAAATATTGTTGTTTTAAACGTAATGTACGTCCAGCAAGTGTTGAATCATCAGGATATAATGTCTGACAGATATCTCTGACTTCTTGAGCATATTGTCTAAAATCTTTATTAGATGGAATTTCATCACTTGGTTCTGAAGACCATAAACGGAGTGTATTTGTGACAGTTGTATCATTACCAACAATTGGCATATCATAAGGAACAGCCTTGACACATTCAGCATCGATATGATCCCATTTTCCAGTTTCTTCATTCCATACAACACGTCCCCAGAATTTAACATCAACAGCATGTTTAGGTTTTCTCACTTCCCACATATTTCCTAATTTTAACCATTGATCAGGAACTTCAACTTGATATCCATTTTCAATTTTCTGTTTAAATAAACCATATTCATAACGAATTGTATTTCCAAATGCTGGATAAGAAAGTGAAGCTAATGAATCCATGAAGCAGGCAGCAAGTCTTCCTAAACCACCATTTCCAAGTCCTGCGTCAGATTCTAATTCTTCCAAATCATGGATATTAATTCCATAATCTGCTAATCCTTCTTTGGCAATCTCATAAATACCTAAATTCATCATATTGTTTACCAATAAACGGCCAATCAAAAACTCCATAGAGAAGTAATGAACTTGTTTTTGGTAATTTGTTTTTGTAGCCATTTTTGTCATAGCCCAATTGACAGAAGCATAATCACGAACCATTCTTTCAAGTGTCATGAACTTTTCTGTAATGTGTGATTCTTCTACTGTACGTCCGTAAGATTCAATAATTCTTCTTGAAAACTCATATTTAAATTCTTCTTTTGTCTTAAACATATCTCGTCTCCCTCAACTATTTTCTCTTCAATTCAAATATCATACTCGAAAATGGTGCAATGTCAACCAAAATTGAATTTTCTTTGTTGACAGCGTGTATTTTTTGTGATTTGATAGCACGTTTATTCGTGAAATTGCTTCCTGTATAGTAGTCTGTATCCGTATTAATAATCTCTTTATAAGTTCCTGCTACGGGAACTGGAATACGATAACCATGATGTGTATTTCCTACAAAGTTCATCACGCAGACAAGCACTTCCCCATCTGGTGCATAACGTGCATAAGCAAAGACACTTTGTTTCATATCATCAACAACGAGCCATTCAAATCCTTCTGGATAATAATCATACTGATATAAAGCAGGATGTTTTAAAATCAGATGATTTAAGTCATGAAAATATCTATGGAAAGAATCATGTTGTGGGAATTTCAATAATACCCATCCTAAAGCTTTCTTTTCATCCCATTCTTTATATTCAGCCAGCTCATTTCCCATAAAGTTCAATTTCTTACCAGGATGTGTCATCATATATAAATACAATGACTTACATTGCGCAAACTTCTGGTCATTATTTCCCCACATTTTATCTAGAATTGTTCCTTTACTATGAACCACTTCATCATGTGAGAATGGTAAAATATAATTTTCACGATAGAAGTACATCATAGAGAATGTAAGTTTATTATGGACATCTGGATACTGTCGATAAATTGGATCCTTTTTAAAATAAGCCAATGTATCATTCATCCAACCTAAATCCCATTTATAATCAAATCCTAATCCTCCAGATTGTGGAGCTGTTGTAACATTTGGATAATCTGTTGAATCTTCCGCAATCAACATGACACCTGGGAATAATCCATTCATATGTGAATTCATACGTTTCATGAATTCAATAGCGCCATCATTAACGCCACGTTCCTTATTTCCTTTCCAGTAAATCAAATTACTGATTGCATCAAAACGAATACCATCAACATGGAAGTAATTTGCCCAGAAATGAACAGAAGACATCAAGAAACTACGAACTTCTTCTCTTCCTAAATCAAAATAACAGCTATCCCACTCCGTATATCTTAAATTAATATCAGGATATTCATAAACAAAACCACCATCAAACTGATGTAACCCATGTCCATCTTTTACAAAGTGTGCTGGAACAAAATCCATAATGACACCAATGTTATTTTTATGGCAGGCATTAATAAATGCCATTAACTGTTTTGGATTTCCATAACGGCTTGTTGCACTAAAATAACCTGTTGCCTGATATCCCCATGAACCATCAAATGGGAATTCAGTCAATGGCATCAGTTCAATATGTGAAAAACCATTTTCTACAACATAAGGAATGATCTGATCAATCATTTCTTCATAGCTGTAATATTCACCATCTTCTTCATCTGTAAAATCTTTTTTCATTTTCCATGAACCAATATTGGCTTCATAGATATTTAAAACTCTTTCAAAATTCTTTGTACGTTTATTTAACCAGCGTTTATCAGCCCATCTAAAGCCATCAATTTTATAAACTTTAGACGCTGTTCCCGGTCTTAATTCACTAAAGAAAGCATATGGATCTGCACGATCAACCCAAGATCCATTGGGTGTTTCAATACGATATTTATATGTATCGTATTGTTTGATTTTTGGAATAAATAAAGTATAAATACCCCCATCAGTATATTTTTCCATATAATGATTTTCACCATTCCATTGATTAAAATCACCAACAACCTGCACACTTCTTGCATTTGGAGCATAAACGGTAAATCTTACACCCTTTTGTCCATCTAATTCCTCAAAATGCGCACCAAAAACTCTATACATCTCTAAACAATTTCCCTCATGGAAAAGTTGTATCAAAAAGTTATCCAATTGTGCCATATTAAAACCCCTTTCATAGTTTTTATTATACATGAAAACGCTTAAAAAAGCACCCATTATTTGTCAAATGAGGATTTTCAATGAGCTTCTATCTCCTATTTTCTATGATGTTTTCTACATATATTGAATATAAAAAAAGACAGATTATTCTGCCTCTTTGATAAATTCAATAACGTCATTAGGTGTACAATCTAATGCTTCACATATTTTTTCTAAAGTATATGTTGAAATACCCTTTCCATGTTTAATATTATGGATTGTTCTTGAATTAATTCCATATTGATGGATAAGGGCATATGTTGTTATAGATTTTTCCTTCATTGTCTTAAATAATGGTGCATAACTAATCATCCTATCACAGCCTCTATTTTATTATGCCCATTTCTTAAGATTATGAATATATTGAAAAATGTAACTATAATGACATGTACTAACCTTCTGTCAATGAAAAAGTATGACTCAAAAATGCTTCTTCTCTCTTCAAATCATACTTCTTGTTTGAATATTATTTGACAATAACTTCACTGACATCTTTCAATAAAATAGAATATGTTCCATCTTCCTGTTTCACTTTTTCTACCTTATTTCCAGATAAGTATTCTTCTATTGGTAAGCTAATTTCAATATCATCATCTAACACTAGCTTACATTTATCCATTGATGTTAAAGATAAGCTTTCAATACGATCTTCTTCATCAATGCCTAAATCTTTCATCATGATTTCACTTTCTTCCTGTGCCTGACCATCAGATTCCAATACTTTTTTCACAATTTCTAATGGTTTAACAGGTTGATTTGTATCAATTCTTTCCTGAATTTCATGCTTCATTAAAGGTAAAGCTTTTCCATCATTGACATTATAAATATCATCCATCTTTTTCACAACTTTTTTCATTGTTGACATTTTTTGTTTATCCGTCAACTTTTCTTCACCTTTAATCCACTGTGCATTCAAATAGAAATCCATTCTTCCATCAATCATATATTTCTTTTCAATTAAAAATAATTTTTTAGCATCCACATTCACAACAATCGCTTCATCTACAGGAGAACCCATTGTTGGTAAAACCTGTTTTTTGGTAATACGAATGTTTTCTTCATCAATCACACTCATAGGAATATAACGATAGTTGAGCTTTAAGGCTGCCACATATCTTTCCCCATTTTTATAACAATCCACAAACAGCACATTACTGTTAGGCATTTCTTCTATAACTGAACCTAACGCAAATAACTTGTCCGTCATTTCATGTGCCTGTTTGATAAATTCTTCATCACTTTCAATCATCTTGTCACTTCTTAACATCATTTCATGTAAAGAACCAACTGTTAATTCTTTGAGTGAAGGAGAATTTAAAGCTTTTTCTACTTTCTTACGATAATAATCAATAGATGTTTCATTCATATCGACAAAGTCAGTAGAATGATAAATCTTACGATGTTCAAAATCTAACATATGCATTAAAATTTTATTTATGACTATTGTATTCATCTTACCACCCGCCAAGATTATAACATATTTCTTTATCTATGACATTAAATACTTTATAATAATCTCGAGGTGAAATAATATGAAAATTGTCATTGCCCCAAGTAAAACAATGAAATATCAAAAGATTCCTTTTGTTGGTAGTGAACCTTTATTTCCAGAAGAAACACAATATCTTACAAACATTTTAAAACAATATAATGATGAACAGTTATGTCAGCTCATGAAAATATCTTATAAACAGGCGACTCAAGTGTATCAGTATTTTCATGAAGAACAGACTGCTCATCCTGCTTTAGCTTTTTATCAAGGAACTGTTTTTAAACAACTTGAATTAGCATCTTACATAAATCATCATGATTATCTCTTAGAACATTTACGTATTTTAGATGCTTACTATGGTGTTTTAAAATACAATACTTTGATAACCCCTTATCGTTTAGATATGACAATGAAACCTGATCATATCAACTTATATGATTATTGGTATACACCTTTATATCAACACTTTGAACAAGTTGATTTCATTATTTCTTTAGCATCTAAAGAATTTACCAATATGTTAAGACATCCTCATATCTATTTTATAGATTTCATGATCAATGATCAGGGGAAAATGAAAAGAAACGCCATGATTATTAAAAAAGCCCGTGGTCAGATGTTAAATCAGATGGTCTTAAATGAAATTTGTACATTAGATGAATTGAAAACACTCAATATTGATGGTTTTACATATCAGCCAGATTATAATCAAGAAGGTACTTTAGCATTCGTCAAAGTACTATAATATAAAAAGGAAGATTGTTATGTTAAAAAGTGAAAAAGTTATTGTTATTGGGATTGGATCTTTTATAGGGTTGTTTATCTTGAACTCTTATTTTTTATCTTATATTTTATCATTTCTTGTGATAGGTGGAGATGATTATGTGCTTTCATATATGATGCCTATATATAGTGGTATTGCACTGATTGGAGCTATTATCATCTGTTGTAGCTACATCATTGTCAAAAAAATAAATCAACTAAGAGAGGAAAGAAACAAATGATTACCATTCGTCATGAAGAGAAAAAAGATTATATGACAGTAGAAAATGTTATCAGGCAATCCTTTTATAACGTTTATATGCCTGGATGTTATGAACATTATTTAGCACATATCATTCGTGATCATGAAGATTTTATTCATGAATTAGATTTTGTTTTAGAAAAAGATGGAAAAATTATTGGGAATATCATGTATACCAAAGCAAAGCTTATAGATGAAAATAAAAATGAAAAAGTTGTTCTCACTTTTGGTCCTGTCTGTATTTTACCTGAATATCAAAAACAGGGTTATGGAAAAAGACTGATTGAACATTCAATGAAAGAAGCCTATCAGCTTGGATATGATACTATTGTCATTTTAGGCAATCCTGGAACTTATGTTCGTTTGGGATTTCAAAGCTGTAAAGATCTTCATGTCAGTCTAGAAAATGGAAAATATCCAACAGCATTGCTGGTGAAAACTTTAGTTCCTCATGTTTTAGATCATCACTCATGGACTTATTATGAAAGCCCAGCTATGGCATTTGACCCACAAGTTGCGAAAGCTTTTGATGATTCCTTAGAAAAAATGGAAAAGAAACATCTTGCCAGTCAAGATGAATTTGCGATTATCAGTCGCTCATTTATAGAATAAATATGCAAGTTACCGTGACTATTGATCGTCCTATGGGCAGTTTTCACCCTCAACATAAAAATCTATATTACCCTATTAACTATGGATACATTGAAGGAATCATAGGTGGTGATGGAGAATATCAAGATGCCTATGTTATTGGTGTTGATATACCTTTATCTCATTTTACAGGAAAAGTCATTGCCATTATTCATCGTTTCAATGATAATGAAGATAAATGGGTTATTGCTCCTATATCAAAAACCTATACAAAAAAAGAAATAGAACAATATGTCTATTTCCAAGAACAATTCTTTGAATATGAAATTGAAATGATGATTTCACATTTCTAACGACTTTCTATGAGAGAAGTCGTTTTTACTTTACTAAATAATGATATTGCATACCTTTACGAATATCTTTTGAAGGCTGTCCTAATTTTTCTAAGATTGTATAGGCAAATTCCAAAGCAGCGGCAGGTCCACGTCCTGTAATCATATTCTGATCACAGCATACTAATACATCCTGATAAATCCCTGAAGGAATTTCTTTTTCAAATCCTGGATAACAAGTGAATTTCTTATTGCTTATGACATTGGCTTTTTCTAATGAAATAGGCCCTGCACAAATGGCTCCAATCCATTTTCCCTGTTCATTAAAACTTTTTAAAATATCTATCACTCTTTGATCATCACGAAGAGATGTCGCTCCAGGTAATCCTCCTGGCAAAACAACAATATCCACATCATAAACACTTTCATCAAACAACTGATCCATTTTGACTTCTATACCATGTGAACTTTTAACACTCATTGCATCCATTCCAACCATTAGACATGTCAATTGTGCTCTTCTTAACACATCAACAACACTTAATGCTTCTAATTCTTCAAAACCATCTTTAAATAAAACAGCTGCTTTCATCTTCATTCCTCCTTTGATTCTTTTCTTTATTTTAACATATTTTTTTAAATAAACAATGAACTACACTTTTATAAGCAATTATGTTATGATTATAACCATAAAAGAAGGTGAACCTATGATTGACAAAAGTCAAATAGTCAAAAAAAATAAAACAATTTTTTATTTAACATATGCCATTTTACTGGCTTTTGTTGTTTTTAATTATGAAACTGTTTTTGCTATACTCAGTGATATCTTAGCACTTGCGACACCTTTATATATCGCTATTATTATCGCTTTTATTTTAAATATACCTATGCGTAAGATTGAACATTTGTATGGTAAAAAGATCAAACGTAAAGGACTGAAAAGAGGTTTAAGTATTGCAACAACATTAATATTGGCTGTTATCTTGATTATTCTCTTTTCAGCATTTATTATTCCTAGACTTGGTGAAAGTATTGCCTTAATTATTACAAATATTTTTAATTATGCTGATCGTCTCGTCACAATGATTAATGATGCCTTAGCTCATTTCCATATCAATTATGCGATTAATTATGAATCTATTCAACAGGCTCTGACAAGCCTTGATTTGAATCATTTGCTTTCTCAAAGTGGTAATATTTTAGGGAATGCTGGAATTCATCTTATTTTTCAATCTATTGGTATCTTTGGTGTTTTTATTAATGCGATTACATCTTTTATTATGGCTATCTATTTACTGGCCAATAAAGAAACGCATTTAAGACAATTAAAGAAAATTGTGACTTTCTTATTTGGATATCATCGTTCATTGGTGATTTTTGATATTGGTGCCGAAGCCAATCATTATTTTAATGGTTTTGTTTCTGGTCAGCTGTTAGAAAGCTGTATTTTAATGTTTTTAATGTATGTCGGCTTTAGAATAACAGGCTTACCTTTTCCAGAGTTGATTGCCTTTATTATTGGTATTTCCAGTCTTATTCCAATGTTTGGAGGTTATTTTGGATTTGCGATCAGTTTTATTTTAGTATTAGCTATTAACTCTACACAAGCTATTATCTTTACAATCTGCTTTGTGATTATTCAGCAATTTGAAGCCAATATTATTTATCCTCGTGTTGTAGGCGGAGCTGTTGGTATTTCTGGATTATATGTCTTATTATCATTAGTTATTTTTGGAAACTTATTTGGATTCTTTGGATTATTAATTGCGGTTCCAAGCATGGCCTTAATCTATGCTGTAGGAAGTCGCGTTGTTAATATTTCATTATATCGTAAACATATTGAAATCACAGATAAAACGATTAAAAAATTTGATGAGTAAAAACGGACATTTTGTCCGTTTTATTATTTCCATGATTCGATCATCTTTTTAACAGAGCGATTCATTTCCTTACGATATTGAGCATGAAATTTTCTTTTCGCAAAAGCCTGTATATAATTTTTGAGTTCATCTTCATTTTTACCAGTCTGTTTAATAAACATCTGTTTTGTTTCATCCATTGTTTTATGATGATAAGTATTGACACTTACCATATCTGCTAAATCAAAACGCTGTGGTTTTGGACGATTTTGTTGTTGTAGCGTTGGTTTTCCCAAAACAAGTAAAGTTGCTGGAATGGCATACTTTGGTAAATCAAAAAGCTTTTGATGAATTTCAAAATTTTCTAAAATATCCCCAATATAACAAGACCCTATTCCTAAAGACCATGCTGCTACGACTGCATTTTGCGCCGCAATCATACAATCTTCCAAAGCTAAGATCAAATCAGACTCTTCCAATGGTTGGATATCTTTATCATAGTGAGTATATATATCATACCATTTTTGATAATCAGCTAAAAAAAGCAAAACCATAGGTGCCTGACTAATAAATGGCTGATGATCACAAGTGATAGCGAGCTGATCTTTTAAGGACTGATCCTGTATATCAATAATAGAATAAAGAGCCATATTGCCTGCTGTCGGTGCCTGTAAGGCAGATTTTAATATCCATTCTTTTTCCTCTGGCGTTATGATTTCATCACTATAAGCACGAACAGATTTTCTGTCAAATAATTCCTGAATTGTTTGATTCATTTTCAATACCTCCCTATTTATGATTATATCATAATCATGGATTATTTGTGAATTTCCATGTATAATAAGAGAGAAAGCGAGGTAAGATGAATGAGTATAGAAGAAAGATTTTTAAAATATATTAGTTTTGATACACAATCTGATCCTCAATCTTCAACAACACCTTCTTCTATGAAACAATTAGAACTAGGAAAATATCTTGTTGAAGAAATGAAAAAGATTGGTATTGAAGATGCTCACTTGGATCAAAGTGGTATTGTTTATGGAACAATTCCAGCAAACAGTGACCATGGAAAAGTCATTGGTTTTGTTGCCCATATGGATACTTCTCCTGATGCTTCTGGTCAAAATGTCAAACCACAAATCATCAGAGATTATCAGGGAACAACAATTACTCTTAATCAAGAGAAAGAATTATATCTTGATCCTCATGAATTTCCTGAACTTCTCAATGTGATTCATCATGATTTAATCACAACTGATGGAACAACATTGCTTGGTGCAGATGATAAAGCTGGGGTTGCGATTATCATGAGTATGGCTGAACATCTTTACCATCATCCTGAAATCAAGCACAATGATATTAAGATTGCTTTTACTCCTGATGAAGAAGTCGGTCGAGGAACTGAAAACTTTGATGTAGAAGCTTTCCATGCTGATTATGCTTATACAATTGATGGTGGTAATATTGCTGAAATTGAATATGAAAACTTTAATGCATTTAGTGCTGTCGTAGAAATCACAGGGAAAAGTATTCATCCTGGAAGTGCTAAAAATGCGATGATTAACTCTATTCGCATTGCTCAGGAATTTGATGCTATGTTACCAGTTCATGCCAGACCAGAATATACAGAAGGATATGAAGGTTTTAATCATCTTGAAAATATTCAGGGAAAATGTGAAAAAACAGTGATGGAATACATCATTAGAAATCATGATTTAACATTAGCTAAAAAACAATGTCAGGATTTTGAAAATATTGCTGCATTCTTAAATCAAAAGTATGGATATTCAATGGTTAAAGTCACAATTGAACAAAGTTACTTAAATATGCGTGAACATATTGAACAACATATGTACATCGTTGAAAATGCCATGGCAGCCATGAAAGAATGTGGTATTGAGCCATATGCTGTACCTATTCGTGGAGGTACTGATGGTGCTAATTTAACATATATGGGACTTCCTTGTCCAAATTTAGGTACAGGTGGGTATAATTTCCATGGACCATTTGAGTATGTATCATTAACAATGATGAAAAAACAAGTAGAAGTTCTATTAAAAATAATTGAAAGAAATGAGGTTATATAAAATGTACGCAAAAAATGCTTGGGACAAATACGAAAGTAATCAATATCAAGATGTTATGGATTTTAATGAAGGTTATAAAGCTTTCTTAACAGCCGGTAAAACAGAAAGAGCTTGTGTAAAAGAATCTGTTGAACTTGCTAAAAAAGCTGGTTTTCAAGATATTGAAAATATGGACAGTTTAAAACCTGGAGATAAATTCTATGTAATCAATAAAGATAAAAACTTAGCTTTATTTATTATGGGAGAAAAACCATTAGTTGATGGAATGAGAATCTTAGGAGCACATATTGATTCACCACGTTTAGATTTAAAACAGAATCCACTTTATGAAAGTGATGGTTTTGCTTTATTAGATACTCATTATTATGGTGGTGTTAAAAAATATCAATGGGTTACAATTCCATTATCATTATATGGTGTTGTTATTAAAAAAGATGGAACTAAGATTGATGTTGTGATTGGTGAAGATGATCATGATCCTGTTGTAGGTATTACAGATTTATTAATTCATTTATCTGCTGATCAAATGCAAAAAACAGCTGCGAAAGTGATTGAAGGAGAAAATTTGGATGTGACATTAGGAAGCATTCCTTTAAAAGATACTGAAAAAGATGCTGTGAAAGCGAATATTTTAAAACTTCTTCAAGAAAAATATGATATTGAAGAAGAAGATTTCTTAAGTGCAGAAATTGAAGTTGTACCAAGTGGTCCCGCCAGAGATTATGGTTTAGATAGAAGTATGGTTATGGGTTATGGACATGATGATCGTGTCTGTGCTTATACATCATTAAAAGCTATTTTAGATATTCAGGAAATCCCACAATATACATCTTGTTGTATTTTAGTTGACAAAGAAGAAATTGGTAGTGTTGGTGCGACTGGTGCTCAATCTTTATTCTTTGAAAATACAATTGCTCAAATCTTACACTTATGTGGTGATGATACTTTCTTGTCTGTGAGAAAGACATTAGCCAATTCTATGATGTTGTCAAGTGATGTTAGTGCAGGTTTTGATCCACTTTATAAAGAAGTGAATGATCCTAAAAATGCCGCATATCTAGGAAAAGGAATTGTTTTCAATAAATACACTGGTTCTCGTGGTAAGAGCGGAAGCAATGATGCTAATCCTGAATATTTTGCTAAAATTAGAAATGTTATGGATCAAGCTGGTGTCCATTTCCAAACTGCTGAACTTGGTAAAGTTGATCAAGGTGGTGGAGGTACTATTGCCTACATCTTAGGAAATTATGATATGAATGTTATTGATGCAGGAATTGCTGTTTTAAACATGCATGCTCCTCATGAAATTGTATCAAAAGTCGATGTTTATGAAGCTTACTTAGCTTATACACAATTCTTACTTCAATTATAAAAGCTCATCATGAGCTTTTTTTCTTTCATAGACAAGTGATTATCTCTTTGATATAATAAGCCCATTAAGGAGGTTACACAACCATGAAATTTATGATTATGAACTATAAACCATACGAATATGAATTATTACAAGAAAAATTAGATAAGTTAGGCAAACAAGGTTACAGCACAAATGATTTATCTTTCATTTCTTTTTTTAGAAAAAAAGATAAACCTGTCTATTATACAATAGATTTTTTTAATCCAACAGGTTCCTCACGTAATGATATAAAAATAAGTCAACTTACTTTTATTGATAAATATGAAGATAAAGGCTATCGTTGTATATATCATAAAAATAATATGTACGTTTTTTTATCAAATAATGACATACCAATCAATATCAATTGGAAAGAAAAAAAAGATATTATTCCATTAAAACAAAGACTGAAATCTTTTGCCCTTTTTTTTGTTTCTATTGTTGCTTTAGCTTTATATTCTTTATATCTTTTCAATGCAACATTTGATATGTTTTATAGTTATGGAATTACTTTATATTATATTGGTATGCTTCTTTTATTTATTATTGCAAGTTTAAAAAACTATTTCGATTTTTACAAGCTTACACAATTCCATAAAGAGCTCCAATCCGGCAAACCACAATTAAAAAAAATATATACATTAAAAAAAGTATATAATATTTCTCTCATTATTATGTGTTTACTCATTGGTGGTGGACTTTTAGAAGATTTTACTAATAATCATCCCTTTAATATAAAAACTCATCAAGTAATTCAATTAGATGATTTTGGATATCAACAAAACACAAATATATCAACCCAATCTTATTCAAGTTTTACCATTCCACATACATATATTTCATTAGAAACTAGCAAAAACACTAACGAAGCTCTTTATATTAAAGAATTTGCATTTCATTCTTATGAAATGGCAAAAAAAATATTTGAGCAAATGAAAGAAAATCCTGAAATATATAGTTGCAATAGCCAAAAATCTAATAAAACAACAATTTGTGGTTATATAGGAGATTCACTCACTTCTATCGTTATTTTACACGATCAACAAGTAACTATAATTATACCTGGTTTTGAAGTTAATGAAAGTCATGTTGAAATTATTGAAGATTTTTATTTAAAATAATAAAATACAATCCTCTTTTACCTCATGCATATAAATTTCAAAACACATAGTTCTAAAACAATAATTATTTAAATCAGATAAAAAAAAGTATTATTAGATAATAAAATCTAAATAATACTTTTTTTATTATTATCTTTTTATAGGATGATGACAAGCAACAAAATGACCTTTTTCTACTTCTTCAAATGAAGGTTTTTCTTGTTTACATTTCTCTGTTGCATAACGACATCTTCCTGCAAAAGGACATCCTTCTGGTAAATTTATTGGACTTGGTACATCACCTTCAAGTATAATACGTTTCTTTTCCTTTTCTAAATCTGGATCAGGAATAGGAACAGCAGACAATAAAGCTTCAGAATATGGATGAAGTGGATGATGATAAACTTCATCACTTGTTCCTAATTCTACTAAATGCCCTAAATACATAACTGCAATTCTATCAGAAATATATCTTACAATGTCCAAATCATGAGCAATAAATAAATAAGTAAGTCCTAATTTTTTTTGTAAATCAATTAATAAATTAATAACTTGTGATTGGATAGATACATCTAAAGCTGAAATTGGTTCATCGCAAATCAAAAATTCAGGCTCAATAGCTAGAGCTCTTGCGATTCCAATACGTTGGCGTTGTCCACCAGAGAATTCGTGAGGGAAACGGTTAGCAAATTCTCTATTTAAACCAACTAATTCTAAAAGTTCGCCAACTCTTTCTTTTCTTTTTTTACGATCATACATGTTATGAACTTCCATACCTTCTGCAATAATATCCCCTACTGTCATTCTTGGATTTAAAGAGGCGTATGGATCTTGGAAAATCATCTGTGCTTTTTTTGCATAATTCAATCGATCTTTGGCAGTTTTCACATGTACAACTTCACCATTATAAATAATTTCTCCAGATGTAGGTTGATAAATACCCATTACTGTACGACCTAATGTAGATTTTCCACATCCTGATTCACCAACCAAGCCAACAGTCTCACCCTTTTTAATATTAAATGAAACATGGCTTACAGCTTTTAAAATTCCTCCATTTACATGAAAGCTTTTACATACATCTTCTAACGATAATAGCACTTTTTCTTCCATTATTTTTCCTCCTTATTTGATGTAGGACAGTCTTTATGCAACAACCAACATGAAGCCTCATGTCCTTCTCCAACATTGAAAACTGGAGGTTGTTTTTCTTTACAGATTTTCATACATTTTTCACATCGTGAAGCAAATGCACAACCTTTTGGTGGATTTAATAAATCAGGTGGAGTTCCTGGAATAGAAGAAAGTGTATCTTCCTTATTTGTATCATGTTTAGGCAAAGAATTTAATAATGCACTTGTATA
The DNA here is from genome assembly GCF_002161155.1 of Massilimicrobiota sp. An105. NCBI lineage: Bacteria > Bacillati > Bacillota > Erysipelotrichia > Erysipelotrichales > Erysipelotrichaceae > Massiliimicrobium > Massilimicrobiota sp. An105. The sequence goes on along the minus strand of NZ_NFLY01000013.1, from coordinate 6,855 downwards.
TGGGTGAGAAGCATTATAGAAAATGTCTTTTGATTTACCAGTTTCTACAACTTTCCCAGCATACATAACAGCAATTCTGTCTGCGAGTGACGCTACAACACCTAAATCATGTGTAATCAAAATAATAGCAGTATCAAAATTCTTACGTATATCTGCTAATAAATCAATAATTTGAGCCTGGATAGTAACGTCTAACGCTGTAGTAGGTTCATCAGCAATTAGTAATTTTGGATTACATGATAATGCCATTGCTATCATTGCACGCTGACGCATTCCACCAGAAAATTGATGAGGGTATTGCTTTGCACGTTCTTCTGCATTAGGAATTTGTACTAATTTTAACATTTCTATAGCTTTCGCACTTGCTTCCTCTTTAGATAAATTTTGATGATGAACAATTGCTTCAACAATTTGTTTACCAACTTGCATTGTGGGATTCAAGCATGTCATTGGATCTTGGAAAATCATACTTACTTCTTTCCCTCGAATTGTTTGCATTTTCTCTTCAGAACTATTGACAATATCAATACCATCTAAAACTAATTCACCAGATTTTATTCTTGCAGGAGGCATAGGATTCAATTTCATAATTGTTTGCGCAGTTACTGATTTACCACATCCAGATTCACCTACAACAGCTAAAACTTCCCCTTTATCTACATAATAAGAAACACCACGAACAGCTTGAACTTCTCCTGCATATGTATCAAAAGAAACATATAAATCTTTTATATCTAAAACTCTATCAGACATTCTACCTACCTCCTTAATTTTGGATCAAATACATCTCTCAATTTATCACCTAATAAGTTAAAACTTAACATTGTGATAGAAATAAAGAATGCCGGAAATAATAATTGTTCAGGAAAATATCTAAAATTAGTAATACCATCTTGTGCTAATGTTCCCCATGAAGCACCAGGTACAGGGATACCTAATCCAATGAATGATAAAAATGCTTCAGTAAAGATTGCACTAGGAATAGCTAATGTTAGATTAACAATAATAATTGATAGTAAGTTAGGAAATAAGTGTTTTGCAATAATTCTTGAAGCAGAACATCCCATTGATTTTGCTGCAATAACATATTCCTGTTCTTTTAAACGAATTACTTCTCCACGAACCAAACGAGCCATTCCAACCCAACCAACTGAAACCATTGCAATTATAATTGTTGTCATGCCTGGTTCCATTACTGTCATTAATAAGATAACAATCATTAAATAAGGAATTCCATTAACAACTTCTACAATACGCATCATGATATTATCAACGATACCACCAAAATATCCTGAAATACCTCCATAAACTACACCAATTAAACAGTTAACCAATACTGTTACAAAAGCTATTATAAGTGAAATACGTCCACCTTCCCAAATACGAACAAATAAATCACGTCCTAAATAATCTGTTCCAAAAAGATGGAAACATCCATCACCACTAAAAAGCGGCCCCATATTTACATGCCATGTATGTTGTTCAGATGACGTATATGGAAAAAACATTGGAATAAAAATAGCACACAAAGCAATGACAGCTAAAATAACCATAAAAACAATAGCCGACTTATCTCTTTTTAAACGGCCAAAAGAATCTTGCCAGAAACTAATACTTGGACGACCAATTTCTTCACTTTTTTCTAAATCACGACCTACATACTCAAACTCGCTACTATCAATATCCATAGTTGGAGTAATTTCTTCTTTTATTTCTTTATTTAATTCACTCATAACACATTACTCCTTCTTTCCTGCAACATTGACTCTAGGGTCAACAACACCATATAAAATATCTACGACTAAAATTGAAACAATCAAGAAAATACCAAAGAAAATAGTTGTTCCAGCAATCATTGTATAATCCTGTTCCTTAATAGATGTTACAAAGTAACGACCCATTCCTGGAATAGAGAAAACTTGTTCAACAACAAATGATCCTGTTAAAATTGATGCAATAGTTGGCCCTAAAACTGTTAAAACAGGCATACATGCATTTCTTAAGGCATGTCTAAAAATTATCATTTTTTCAGACAGACCTTTAGCTTTAGCTGTTTTAATATAGTCCGAACTCAATACATCAAGCATACTTGTTCGCATTAAACGAGAAATTGAAGCAAGCGGACTTAAACATAAAGCAATAGATGGTAAAACTTTTGCCATTTCACCTTCCCAACCAGTGATAGGGAAAACAACAGTACCTGTTAATTTATTAAATTGTAACGCAACAAAATACTGTAATAGCCCTGCAACAATAAAGTTAGGTACCGATACACCTAAAACAGCAATTCCCATTCCAAAAGTATCGATTTTAGAACCTCTTCGAACTGCTGATAACGATCCAATAGCAACTCCACCAAAGACAGCAAGAATCATAGCTCTAAGCCCTAATTCTGCAGAATAAGGGAAAGCAGTTCCTAAAATTACAGATACATCTCTACCATATTTAATAGACGCTCCAAAATCACCTCTTAAAGCATTACTAATATAAATAATCAGTTGCTCAAACATTGGTTTATCTAAACCAAATTTTGCTTGTAATGCTGCCTTAACAGCCGGACTAACAGCTTTATCTCCTGAAATTGGGTCACCAGGAAGAGCGTGCATCATTAAAAAAGTAATAACAATTAAAACTAAAATTGTTACGAAAGCATATAAAAAACGTTGTAAAATGTATTTTATAAGTTGTTTCCTTTTACCCATTTTTTTCACATCCTTTTATAATTCAAATTATATAACATAATATAATGGGACTATTTTTGAATAGTCCCATATGCTTTTTATTTTAAATTGAATAAGCGACTACTTTATTTCTGCATATCTTAAATCTAAATCAGAGAAAGCATTTCTTACAACACCAGTTAATCTATCAGAACAAATATATGATCTTTGTCTATGATAGATAACACCAATTGGGTAGTCTTCTGCAATAATCTTTTCAGCTTGTTTTAAATATTCTGTACGTTTTGCAGCATCTGCTTCAACCAAAGCAGCTTTTACTACTTTATCATATTCGGCATTTGAATATCCACCATGGTTATTTCCAGAACCAGTTAACCATAAATCAAGATAACTCATAGGATCATCATAATCAGCAGACCATCCAGCAAAGACGATATCAAAGTTTCCACTTTGCATATCTGCAATTCTTGTCTTAAATTCAACTTGTTTGATAACAACTTGACTATCAGACAATCCTAAATGATTTTGCCATTGTTCTTTAAAGAAAGCATAAGTTTTTAATGCGTCATCTCCAGTATCACCTAATAAAGTAATCTTGAAATCTTTAAATTCGATTCCTTCTTCTTTTAAACCTTCTTCTAATAATGCTTTTAATTCTGCATAATCAGCTTCAGTTTCTGGTCTATCAAATAAATTACCTAAAGATTTAGCAAATTCACCATTATTTACAGATGGAGCTGTAAATGTATTAGCAACAGTTGATTGATCACCTTTTACTGTGTCAATATAAGTATTAACATCATATGCTAAAGATAGAGCTTTACGAACTTTAACATTACTAAATGCTTTTGTATTATGATTAAACTCAAAATACCATACTGAACCATCAGCATAATTTAAAACTTTTTGTCCATCTTTTGTTAAATTATTTGCTTGTTCACCTGTTAATCCAATCATATCGATTGTACCATTTTCAAATTCATTTAATGCAGTGTTTGTATTATCAATCATTCTCATAGTAATTTCATTTAGTTTGATTGAATCAGCATTCCAATAATTTTCATTTTTTTCTAATACGATTTTATCGTTATGTGACCATTCTTTAAACTTAAATGGTCCATTTCCTAAGAAACCTTCCATATCGTTTGCATAAGTATCTAAACCACCAGCAGCTTCATAAGCTTCTTGTTGTAATGGAGCAAAGTTATAGAAAGCCATTAAGTTTACGAAATAAGTATAAGGTCCAGTTAATTGAACTGTAAAAGTTGTTCCATCTTCTGAAGCAACCCAACCTTTTTTTGCTAAATTTTCTTCAGTACGAGTAGCTAATGTTTCGTTATATTCTTTTTCATAGCTTTTTTCAACAGTGAATTTTTCTTCTTCTTCACCTTCTGAATTCTTTTCTTTAACTATTTTAGCTTTACCAGCTTTTACAAATTCCTCTTGTAAAATCATTGCAGTATTTAAGTAATCTTCTGCACCCACGATTAATGGAGCCCATGTTGAAGCATAACCAGCACCATTAGTTGGTGAGAATAATTGATCCCATGCAAATTCAAAATCTTTAGCAGTAACTTGAGTACCATCAGACCATTTTGCATCTGGGTTCATTGTGAAAACAATTGTTTTTCCATCTTCAGAAATCCCACCATTTTCTTTAGTAGGAACTTCTTTTGCGACACCTGGAACTGCTTCGTTCTCAGGATTTAATGTAACAAGTCCTTCCACAACATGTCTCAATACGTTTCCTGAAGTACTATCGGTATTTAAGAAAGATAACATTTCAGGTGGTTCAGAAGAAATGTTTACACTTACACTTCCCTCAGATGAGCTTGAATTCCCGCTACACCCAACAAGCATTGATAAACACAATCCTGAAGCCATAATTGTTTTTAACCAATTTCTTTTCATTATTAAATTTCCCTCCTCCAAAATAACCAATCACGTCAGTTATTTTACCCTAGTTTATCATAACTTTTTTAATATGGGAATAGTTTTTTTTATATTTTTTTACAGTTTTGCGATAATTCAACCACAATTATTACATATTTGTTTTTTAACTAAAAATAAACCTTCTTTTTTTACAGATGTATACAATTTTTACATTGTATACACATTCAAACATTTTCGTAATCAGTATCACTTTGTTGAATGTGGACATCAATACGTTGAGTTGGAATCTTGATTTTCTGTTCCTTATAAATTTCTCTAATAGCAATAAGCAAATCATCATTAACTTCATAAAAATGTTCATTGCTCGCCCATGCCCAAACTTGCAGTGTTACACTCTGTTGTTTATAATCACTGATTTTAATACATGGTGCTGGTTCTTTTAAAGCATATGGATGTTTTTCAATGACTTTCATTAATGCTTTTTTAAATTGCATGATATCAGTATCAGGATGCATTTCTAAACTAATTGTTACTCTTCGTATTTCTTCGTGTGAATAATTCACAAAACTTGATGATACTAAATCATTATTAGGAATCACTACCATCTTATTATCAAATGTCATGACAATCGTATATAAGAGCTGTATTTCTTGGACTGTTCCCACATATCCATCAATTTCAATAATATCTCCTTTGACAAAAGGCTTAGAAAACAAAATTGTGATACCAGAAGCAATTCCTTTTAAAGAATCTTGCAATCCTAAGGCGATTGCTGCTCCTGCTGTTGTTAAAACAGCTACTAATGATGTTGTAGGTACACCTAACTGTGCAATGACAGTAATAATCACAATGATTTTTAATCCTATATTTAATATAGATATAACAAAATTCTCAATAATCGCATCAATCTGACTTCTTCTCATCATCTTTGAAAGAATATGTAATATTATTTTCACAGCATACCATCCAACTATAAATATAATGGTAGCTTCTATGACACTCATACCAAAGCCAGCATATTTTTCAATCAATCGATCTAGCATTTTCATTCCTCTTTTCTTTTTTCATTATCTTATCACATTCACAATCTATATCATATCTTTTTTGCAATTTTATATGAATATATCATTATTATTTTCACCCTAGAAATATATCTCAATGCACAAAAAGAGTTGCATTATTTTTTTATTTAGATACAATAATATTATTAACATAAGGAGGAATTTCATGAAAGTAGCAATTATGACTGACAGTAATAGTGGAATTACGCAAAGCGAAGCCAAGGAATTAGGAATTTTTGTTTTACCTATGCCTTTTACTATTGATGGTCAGGAATATAAAGAAGATATCAATCTGACTCAAGAAGAGTTTTATGATAAGTTAATGAATGGAGCTGAAGTTTTTACTTCACAGCCAGCCGCTGGAGAAGTGACAGCTTTCTTTGATCGTATTTTAGAAGATTATGATCAGATTGTGCATATTCCAATGTCAAGTGGTTTAAGTGGTTCTTGCCAGACTGCTATGATGTTAGCTGATGATGAAGATTATAAAGGAAAAGTCTTTGTTGTAGACTCACAACGTATTTCTGTGACTCAAAAATGGGATGTTTTGGATGCCATGGCATTAGCGAAACAAGGTAAAGATGCAAAAGAAATTCATGATATCTTAATGGAAAATAAATTCAATGCATCTATCTATATTACTGTGAACACTTTGGAATATTTAAAAAAAGGTGGTCGTATTACACCAGCTGCTGCAGCCTTAGGAGGATTATTAAAAATCAAACCTGTTCTCACAATTCAAGGTGAAAAATTAGATTCTTTCCAAAAAACACGTACAATGCAAAAAGCATCAAAAATAATGATTGAAGCCCTTCAAAAAGATATTAAAGAACGTATTGATCCCATACATGAAGATATGTCAGAGGCTCATATCATGATTGCTTATACATATGATAGAGATTTGGCACTTGAATTCAAAAAAGAAGTGGAAGAAGCTTTCCCAAATCATGAAGTCATTTGTGACCCACTTTCATTAAGTGTTGCTTGTCATATTGGACCTCATTCTTTAGCAATTGGTGCATGTAAAAAGATTTAACGGCTACTCAAAGGAGTAGCTCAATGGAGTCAACTTAGTAAGTTGGCTCTTTTTTATTTTTTTGGAAAAATCTAACCCTAGATAAATGTTGGTAACTATATTTAAAATATATTGATTATATGGTCTTAAATGAAAATTCATTTGTAAAGTCACTATATCTTAGCTCACACATGGAGTTCATGAT
>NZ_NFLY01000122.1:0-509 GCF_002161155.1 Massilimicrobiota sp. An105 | reverse complement strand
TATCTTAGCTCACACATGGAGTTCATGATCTTCTTGTATATTCCCTTGAAAGTCGTTTTGTTATAGTAATTTTTATTCTGATCTTTCATCTTATATAGTCCAATGTAGTTCTTTAAATATTTGTCTGATATCCCTCTATATCCATGCAAAAATAATTCAATAGACGAATGCAATCTATTGACCTTATCCAATGTATATCCGTCCTTTTCTTTCTTGCCTGATGGTATCTTAATCCATTTGACTCCTAACTTTTTCATCAGTCCATGATATGAGCGTAAGCTGTCACTGACAACTGTACATTGTGAAGGGATTTTGTCTTTATATATTTCATAGAGATTCTTGGTATGTATTCTTCCTCTTTCTGATACCTGTATCACTTTATTGTTGTGCTCATCTATGGCACAGACAATGTTTCTCTTCTGATCGCTGATTCCTCTTTTCTTCTTTGATTCTTTATCTTCAACTGTTATTCCAGGATGTTTAACATCTGAAAGTTTTTCATCAAGGTA
>NZ_NFLY01000121.1:0-572 GCF_002161155.1 Massilimicrobiota sp. An105 | reverse complement strand
GCCGAACACAGAAGTTAAGCATCACAGCGGCGAAGATAGTAGGCAACTGCGAAAATAGCACGCTGCCAGTCCATGTGAGGGAATAGTCATTCTATTCCCTTTCTTTTTTATTTTGTATACTGAAAGAGAACTACCTTGTCTCATCTGGTGGTTCTTTTTTTGCTAAATATATTCTGATAAAGTCATAGCGATCATATCTATGGTCCAATAATCTTAATAAATTAAGTTTATTGGATTCTATGAAAAAGAAAAAAATCATGCATGATGAATGATTTTTCTGAAAAGTCTTTCTGTTATTTGATACATTAACCTTATGAGTATCCATTTAACTTGTATAAAAGATATATTGTGTTTGGATTTTCTCTTAATCAATTGAAGATTTTTATTAGCGAAATAGTAATATTTATAATAAAATGACTAACCTTTTAATTTCTTCAAAATACATTAAAAATTATTTAATTTGAAAAGTAAATTCCACTTTTTTTAAGACTAAGTTCTACTTAAAAAATATTGATAAGTAGAACTTAATCTTGGAAATGACATAATTTATATTTTTAATTTTTGTGTTTGTG
>NZ_NFLY01000120.1:0-593 GCF_002161155.1 Massilimicrobiota sp. An105 | reverse complement strand
TTGGAGGTATTTTTATGGCTTATTTTCTTAAAAAAACTACTTTAAAGGGCAGGACTTATCTCTCTATCGTTGAAAGTTTCTATTCTCATGAAAAGCGCGGTGCTGCCCATCGTACCTATAAATCTCTTGCTTCTGTTGAAACATGGAAAGCCAAAGGCATCGAAGATCCTATCGCCCACTTCCAGAAGGAAGTTGATGAACTGAACAGTCAGCGCAAAAATGAAGGTGTTCCTAAAATCTCCACTGTTTCCCCTGAACTTTATCTTGGTTATTTCCCTTTTGTTTCTTTAATGAATAAAATGAATATTAAAAAATATGTTGATTATTTCAATCTTTCCAATTCTTTTGAATTTGATCTGTATGAACTGCTTTCTTCTCTGATCTATGCTCGTCTTGTGAATCCCTGCAGTAAACATAAAACTTTTCATGAAGTTCTTCCTCAATTGAAAGATACCGCTCATTTTTCTTATGACTAGCTTCTAGACGGTCTTGCATTTATGGGCAATGATTATGGCAAGTTTATTGAGATTTTTAATGAACAGATGAAGAAAGTCTATAATATCAATACTTCAAAAACTTATTTTGACTGTACT